>CAIRDU010000419.1 GCA_903877395.1 uncultured Planctomycetaceae bacterium | reverse complement strand
GAAGGCGGTGGCAGCAAGAGCGAAGGCGGTGGCAGCAAGAGCGAAGGCGGTGGCAGCAAGAGCGAAGGCGGTGGCAGCAAGAGCGAAGGCGGTGGCGGCAAGAGCGGAGGCGGTACGTCTGAGGGCAAGAGTTCGAAATCCGACTCATAGAACTGGTTGTCTGCCATGCCATACTGTCCTGTCTGCGACACATCGATCGATCTGGAGGCCACTCCCACAGCGCCTTTCTGTAGCGACCGCTGTAGGCTCATCGATCTTGGCCGCTGGCTGGACGAAGCCTACAGCGTGCCAGCACCGCACAGTCTCGATGAACTCGATGAAGAAGAGTCGGAAGCCCCGGCTTCTGCCGAGGCAGACGCCGACGAATGACGTTCGTCCGGCGTGGCATTTCGAAGATCGGCTACGGAGGTCAGGTCCCTTCGCCGGCTGGTTCGTCGAGGACCACTTCATCCATTTCGGTGCCGTCCACATCGTGCCGCAATAGAACGTACGCGGCTGTGGCAATGGCCCAGAAATAACCCCAACCGAATGAGCTTAGAATCGACACCAACCCCCGGTTCCAAAAGGCCAGTGCCCCGATTCCCCATGGAGTATTGGCGGTCGCTACGGTTCCCGCGGAGTTCACTCCCTCCAGCACGGCGATCGTACGATCGTGGCCCATTCCGAGGCTCGTCGCCCACAGGGCCAGCGTGCTTGTGGCGTCGGCAAAGACTGCTGCGGTTGCAAAGGCTGGCAACGCGATAACCAGTGCCACAAATCCGTAGAAGGCATAGTGCAGTGGACGCTGGTAGAGGTACGAAAAAGCAGTCGAGATGGCCTGAAAGCTATCCCCTTGTTCAACGCCGACAGCACTTACCATTAACGGCCAGCCCGCCACGACGCCCACGGCCAGAATTGCCATAACAACTGCCCCGGAGAGCACCAGCGGCCAGATCGCACCGGCCAGCGAGAGCCCCCATTCGGTTCGCATGAGCAAACCCAGCAACGCCCCTGGCACGCAGAGTGCTAGGATCCCGACCAGCACAAAGAGTACGGCATTGAACGACGACACCCATTTGCGCGTGCCGTACCAGATGGATCCCAGCAGGCCCGGAGCCTCCTCGCCCACAAGTTTTAACGCCACGTGCCTTGTAATTGCCGTACCAAAAATTGACCACACGAGCACAAACCAGCCGATTCGGGCCATCGCTCCAGCCATCTCCCGCAACGTCGATGAGGGCCGCAGGGGTATCGACACCAGCCGCAGCATATCCGACACCGCCGCTGGTAGTTGCTCCACCTGCAACCTTTCAACAAAGCGATGGATTGTGGGAAACGCCTGCTGGCTCGGCATAAGCCCCTTCATGCTGCCAGGCAAATCGCCAGTGGGGCTCGGCATGATCGGCCCAGAAAGCGTCCCTGCAAGATCTTGTTCAATGATCGCGTTTGCCGCAGCATCGGCACCAGCCAACGGCACCCGATCTGCCAGCGACCAGCCAGCCCACGTCGCCAGCGAACCGAGCGCCGCCAGCAGAATGACCGTTGGCGCAAAAGCGCTCCCGGCTGCGCGCAAGAGAATCCACCACGGAAGAGCCTCGCTCCACTGAATTTCGTGAATGATTCGGCCCGACTGGGCGCTGCTAGGCTCATTACTCGTTGACATAAACCCCTCCTGAGGCCGTATAGTGGTTCTGCGGTGGCGCAGAGTATACGCTGCCAGCGGCACGTGTCACGTAGCGCCCCAAAAGCCTCGGCCTTCTACGGCGAACGCTATACGGGAGAAGCGCACCACCGCTTCACCAGCGATGCGAGGCCGCCAAGTAACTCGCCGCGGCTCACGGTACTGTCGGCACCGGCGGCTTTGGCATCCTCCAGCCGCTGCTTGGCCACGTGCGGCCCGAAGGCCACCAGATACGGGGCCTTGCCGTCTGGCAACGGATACTTTTCCAGAATGGTACGAATCCGCGACACGATCACGGCTGGATCGCCCGGCACGGCACCGGTATCCAGAAGCACGAGGTCAAACGGGCCGCCGCGTGGAGTGTCGTCGAGGCTGCGGAGCGTTTCCACTCTCGCGGGTACCGAATGAGCAAGCCCGGCAATGCGACTGGTTGAAAGCAAATCGGGGGACACCAGCAAAATCTGCAACTCGCGCTCGCTCAATGGTTCGATCTCCTCAAGACTTCGCGTTCAACTCATCGAGACTCACCGTCACACCGCTTCCGGCCCTCGCACTTCGCGATAAATCTGCACTGCGTCGTCGATCGGCATCACAAACAATCGCTCGTCCAAATCGCCCCTGTCGCTCCCGAGTGCCGCTGCGATCATGTCGACGGTGCGATCTACAAAGTCATCGTTTACGGCAATCTCCACCACCGACTGCTGAACGAGTGCCTGCTGGAATTGGCCGCCGGCTGACGGAGCGAAATCATACCCTTGCGCGTCGCAAATTGTCAGCCGCGTAACATGCACGCTCGCCAGCGATTGGCGCACCACCTCCACTTGGGAAGGCTTCAGCACAGCGACAATCAAACGCATCGACGAACCCTCTCTCTGCATGTGCGACGCATCCAAAACCAACGAGGGCTTTGCGGCCGATAGACACAGAGGCAAAGGCACCAGATGGGCAGAGCCTACGGCCTAGGCAATTCCAACCTCGCATCCAGCACCTTACGGATGCGGGCCTGCATTTCAGCCACGTGGGCCTTGGAATAATCATCCAGCTTCAGATCGGCTTTTGCCAAGATTGCCGTGAGTTTTACGTCGAGCGATCGCAGTTGGCTCGCGGCGATGGCTTGCGCATCAGACGAGGCAGGATTGGAACCCATCGCCAGTGCGCCGAGCCGCGAAATATAGGATCGCTGCAGGCTGCGCCGAAAGCTTGGGATCGCCGGCTTTCGCACCGTGTAGTCGCCTGGCCCAACGGTGTCGATTTCCGACAGCACAGATTTTGTGAGCCGGTCGAGGAGTTCGGCCGTTGTGAAGGCGTCTTGGTCAGCGGGCACCTTCAGTTCGCTGTCCCGAATGCGCGACAGCAGAGACGGATCAAGCAGGCGGCCGAGTACCCGGTCTTGCCACATCAGCACCACGTCGTGAATGGGGTAGTCTTCGCGATCCACCTCGCGAGCCCCCCAGTGCAGCCACTTCGTCGCAACGAGCTGGTTGTAAAGCTCGGGAGAAAACGTAAACGGTCCGGCCTGGAACATCTGTTGCTCTAACAGTGTCAAGGCATCTCGTTGCTTTTGCGGCTCAACCACGCGGAACGGTGCTGGGGCATTGGCATCGCCCTTATGACTTCGCGAAGCGTAGAGCCCGCCGATCATCCTCGCCGCGGTATACATCGCCTGCCCATGCGTTGAAATGAGCACGCCAAACGCCTGCCGCACCCGTTGGTAGCCCTTCTCTTTGACGGTCATACGATCCGCGATCAGCGGCATCAACTGTGCGACTAGCTCAGCGCGGCTCCTAGCAAACTCAAGTGGATCGTTGCCCAGATCAAATCGATTGGAGAGCGGATCCGGATCGCCAAATTCAGTGTCTTCATCAGTGGCGTACGCCAAGCTCGGCTCACCGCTTCGGCCGGCAATTTTTTCGAGTTCGGGGAGCTCGGCCTCTGGGCTGCCGCCAGAGAGTAGCTTGTAGCCATATTCGATCGCCCACATGTCGTACGGGCCAATCTTGGCCGTGTAGAAATCGCCCTGCGTTTTGCCCTTGGGCACAATGTTGACGGGAAGGTAATCCATCACGCTGGTGCTGGCACCGGTTTGGGATGTCTTTGTCACATCGTTCATGTCGGCCAGAGATTTCATCGCGCTGCCCTTAAAGTTGTGCCGCAGCCCGAGCGTGTGGCCCACCTCATGCATCGCTACGAGCTTGAGCCCCTGTACGACGAGTTTCTCCTTCTGCACCTCGGAGAGCGGCCCATCGCCAGTGCCATTCGCAGCGAGGCTTGTGGCAGCCAGTGCCGTTTCACGAGCGTGCCCATCAAAGAGTGAACAGGCGCCACAGCAATGCCCCGCATCGAGGCCCAGCACACTGCGTGGACCGCCGGTGAGACGGGCCACAGACTGTGGCGTGAACGTTTCGTATTCGGCACGCCAAAACTGCAAAAAGTCGCCATCGAAGATGATGTCGGCATCCAGAATTTGACCGGTGCGAGGGTTCACACGCGAAGGCCCCATCGCAAAGCCAGCTCCGGCGGTAATCCAACGGAACGTGTTGAAGTTGATATCCTCCGGATCCCAGTCGGTGACTTCTGGCTGCTGCCGCACCTCGATGGCACTGGCGAATCCGGCCTTTGCAAAGGCCTCGTTCCAAGACTCGATCCCCTCGCGGATCGGCTGGCGGTATTGAAACGGAACCGTTTTTTCGATCCAAAATACAATCGGTTTCTTGGGCGGGGACACCGCAGCAGAGGAGTCGGCCTTTTCCAGGTTCCAGCGGTTGATGTACCGCACAAACCGGTCTTCATCCACTTTTTGTGAAAAATCCTTGAGTGCGGTCACAAAGTAGCCCACCCTCGCGTCGGCCAGACGCGGCTTGTAATTGTTTTGCGGCAGGAGGCTGATCGAGTAGTGCACATTGATTGTCACGCCGCGAGTGTCGGCCACGGTATCAATCGTGGACGACCCGCTGGACCCGTACGTGGCCGCTACTTCGAGTTCAACGTTATCCGGGAATGCCTTCACTCGCGACCATGTGGATCGGTCGCGGGCAAACGAAAAGCCTGGGAGCGTGGTGGAGATTTGGGGCAGGTCGGTATAAAAAATCGGCGCCAGCTCAATCACCGGTGCGCCGGAGGGTGCGGTGGTGGCAATCGGCACGCTAAACAGCACGCTGTCGGTGTAGGCCAAATCCACCGCCTTTTCCTCGGGACTGCCCTTGTTGGCAAAGAATCGCACGTTCCGGCGGACCACGTGGATGTTGTCATCTACTTTGCGAAACTGCCATATCCAATCGTCCCCGTCGCTCCAACTCATGCCCCCGAGCACCGATCGCTCGCCGATGCCTCTTGCAATGGCAATCAGCACGAACAAATCCTTTCCCAGAATTGAGTCGGGCAACTCGGCATAGACCTTGTCGTCTTTGCGATGGAGCGGAATCAGGCCTGGCAACTTAATGGCATCCTTAAGCAGAACAGCGAAGGCGGGCTTGTTGCTTTTGGGCTCGCTGGTCGTGGCAGCATCCTTGGCCGGTGCGGCAGTCGCTGCTGGAGTGGCGGCGGCATCCGCTTTCTGCGGCTCGGCTTTTTGTGGCTCGTCGGAACGGGTCACCCCGTTGAATCCCAATGCGATCGCACATCCCGCAGCCACAGTTGGCATCCACCCAGCCTTGCTACTAGCCTTCCATGGGAACATTCTGTGTGTCTCGCTGTGTGTCGTGTCGCGTTGAGATCGGATTCGAAACGTCTGGTCGGTTCGGAAGCCCGCTGCCGGACATTCGTTGCAGGCAGTGCTTCCAGAGTAGCATCGCAACGAATCGATGGCTAATTCTTGGGATAGTTGCCCGTTTTCCTGCGGGTTGTTTCCGGCCTGTTGTAGATATTCCGATGCCAGTGAGGATCATTTCCGTGCCGCCTGCCCAGATGCCACCGGAGTCACCTCCCAATGAATCGGAGTGGATTGCGTGTCCGACAGTATGCCGGGAGTGGTTTGGGAATGGGCCTATCCGCTGCTCGCAGTCGGGTATGCCTGGCCTGAGCGGGTCTGCGGTGTACCGGGTCTGGCGACCGGCCTTCCGGCAGCAGTTTGTGCTCAAAAGCTTTGGTCATCGCACGGTCGCGCATGCGGTGTGGGTGCATCGGCTCATGAGGCACCTCCGCAACGAAGGCATCCATCAGGTGCCCGAGGTGATGCCGGTGGGCTGTTTTGGGTTATCACCAGGCCCTGTGACAGTCGCTGAAAACACGCTGGCCACTGCGGGGGACGGATCCCATTGGGAGTTGATTGGATTCATGCCTGGAAGTGCCACGGATCACCCAACGCTCGAGCAGGCCACACTCGCGCTCGAAACGCTTGCGCGGGTGCATGTGGTCGCTGCCCAGATGCCGGGCGAGCCTCCCCATCACGGCATGTCGCCAGGGCACCTTCAGCGGATTGAGCAGGCAGAGCAGATGCTTCATGTTCCATGGCACGTCCGTCGGCGTGCGATCCAAATGCCCGGCGTCGAATCGACGCTAGCCTCGCTGTGGGATCGCGCCGAAACGATTTTTGCCGAAGCCGACGGCACTGCTGCGCTCAAGCATATCGTTAGGCTGCGGCCTGCGCCGCTCTTGCTGCAGGCAGTGTTGCGGGATATCTGGAGCGACCACTGTCTTTTTTCGCAAGGTGGTGGCGACGGTTCTGCGCCTGACCAACCAGCCAACGAAATGCAGCTCACAGGCATGATCGATTTTCATGCGGCTGGCATCGACACACCAGCCAGCGATCTCTCGCGACTGCTAGGGAGTTGGCATCCGCCGACTCCAGCAGTTCAGGCGTCATTCCTAGAAGTGTGGCGAGAGCCGCTGGCTGCCTACCAACGCGTGCGACCCCTCCAGCCTCTCGAACGAGCGATGGTTCCCTTCTTGCACGCGACGGCCGTCATCTTCAGCCTCGACAACTGGTTTCGCTGGACGCTCGAGGAGCGGCGGACATTTCCAGACATCCAGCGAGTCTACGCTCGCATGAACCGGCTCCTGGAGCACTTGCCGATTGCCATTGAGTATGTGAAAGAGAACGATTCAGCAGGCGGGGAACGATGCAGCCAATCCAGATTGACCTCCAGAAATCGCCACTTGTAGAATAATGTGGCACACAAGCCAGTGAGTTATTGTCGATATCAGTGAGCATAATCACTGACGCTGCTTGTGCCGTTCTCCTGCGACGCACACCCATGAAGCCACCCCTCGTACCCTGCCGGCTTCTGGCATTTGCGCTGGCATTAGGGGTGGCCCTCATGCGCACAGCCACGCCCGATGCCCCTGCACCCGAGAGTGGATTTAATCCGCTGGCAGGTATTTCAGCCGGGCTGGCTAGTCCGGTGCGAATCGAAGTGGCTCTCGGCCGCGGAGAGGCTGGCCGGCCAGACGTGCTCCGGGTGACGGCCATTTTGGAGGATGGCTGGCACCTCTATTCCATCGATCAGAAGCCAGGCGGCCCCAAGCCCACCCGAATCGTGGTGGCAGAAGATTCACCGCAGCGGCCGAGCGGTCCGTTTGTGCCGGATGCTGCCCCACACACCCGCACTGTCACTGATGTGCCCAGTTGGAACGGACTGGTCGTCGAGGAGCATTCAGACCGCGTGACGTGGCAGGCCCCGTTGGCTCCCAATCCCTCCGGCCAAGGGGGGGCCATTCACGGCACCGTGAGCGTTCAACTCTGCCGCGAGAACGCGTGCACGCCACCCGAAATCATCCCGTTTTCTGTCGCTGCAGCACCCACCGTTCAAAGCGTTGGAGGCGATGTGCCTGGCGGACGAGTACTGGCCCCTGACAGCCACACCCCAGATCGTGGTCATCTCACAATCGAGGCTCGTTTTGGACCATCGCGGCCGAGTGCTGGGGGCGTGCGGGCGTGGCCTCTGACTGTGCGACTCAAGCCCCAAGCCAGTTGGCATCTCTACGCCCCTGCCTCCACCGATTCCAGTGGCATCGGCCAAGGCAAGCCCACGATTGTGTCTCTGGCGACAAGTCCCACCGTGCGGGCCGTGAAGTTGACAAGCCTTGAGGCTGCTATCGCATTGGATCCAGGCTTAGCCGCCGCGCGTGCCGTAGACGGCCCGCTTACGATTCAGATGGTGCTCGAACCCCAAGCCGCTCCCGAGACGACTGGCAAAGGTGCTCCAGCGGTTCCAGCCCATGCACCGTACACGCTGGCTGCGGTTGTTGGCTACCAGACCTGCACGCTCACTGCCTGCGATCCGCCAGCCGGTGTACGGCTCACG
>CAIRDU010000418.1 GCA_903877395.1 uncultured Planctomycetaceae bacterium | reverse complement strand
GCACGCCCCTTCTTTCTAGCCCTTCTTGGCTTTATAAACGACACGGACTCGGGAACTATTGCTGCTGCAGTCGCACGGCACGGTGGCCGCCTCAGTAATCGGCTGGACCGTTGATTCATCCACCAGTGCGAGTTGATCGCATGAACAAAACATCAACAAACATGCATTTTGCTACGATGTGGCCTCGCATTCCCTTTTTCACTCCACCGTCCAAGCCACCGATTGTGCAGACACGAAATTCACTGCTGCTTGTGTGAACCATGAACTCTGACCTCGATTCGAAATGCTCCCTCGCGCCAATGACTGATGGAGCCCGACGTCTGCTTGTGTCGGCGGTTGCATGTTTTTTGACATGCCTCTGTGCTGGCTGCGCAAAGACTGCTCCGCAGATTGCGACTGCGGTTCCTGCACCGGAGGTGATGGTGTTTGGTTTTCAGACGCGAATGGCTCCAGAATATTTGGAAGTCACCGGCAGAATCAATTCTGTTTTTGTGGTCGATATTCGCAGCCGGGTCAGCGGCTATCTCAGCAAAGTATTTTTTCGTGACGGGCAATTTGTTCACAAGGGAGATGCCCTCTACGAGATCGATCCGCGGCCCTCTCTTGCCAAGCTCGCGGAGTCCAAAGGCACTGTTGAGAAATTGCTAGGCGAGCGGCGATTTGCAGAGATCCAAATAGATCGCTATGAAAAACTGATTGCTAAAGGCGCGGCCAGCCAGCAGGAATTGGATTCCTACAGGGCAAAGCTCGAAGAAAATACTGGCTCGTTAGCATCAGCCCGTGCCCAGCAGGACTTTAACCAACTGAATCTTGACTTCTGCACAATTGTGTCGCCAATCGACGGGCAGGTTAGCCGCACGCAGTTTCAAGTCGGTAACCTCATCAATCAAGATCAGACGACACTCACCACCGTTGTTTCTATTGATCCCGTCTTTGTCTATTTCAATGTCGATGAGCCAACCCTCTTACGAGTCTTAAAAACCATGCGATCTACATCGCATCCAAGCGGCCTCACTGCCGGAAAACTTTTTATCGACGTCGGGCTCGTCGATGATTTGGAACGAGCATATCCCCATCGCTGCGTTGTCGACTTTCTTAATAATCAGCTCGATGCGCAAACGGCAACGATCACAATGCGAGGGCGACTTGATAACCCATACGATCCCAATCCGGACCAACCCAAGCCACCGCTCTTTCGCTCGGGGATGTTTGCGAGGGTGCGATTGCCGCTGGGGCAGCCGGCCCAGCGTCTGCTCGTGCCCGAGCCCGCCATTGCCAGCAACCAGGACAGAAAAATCCTCTGGCTGGTGGATGCTCAAAACGTGGTCTCTACGCGGGAGGTGCTCGTCGGGCAAAAGATTGGCACGTGGATCACTGTTCAACCGACGGATCCCAGCAAGCCATTCGGCACTTCTGACAGAGTCGTCGTGCGAGGCCTGCAGCGGTGCCGAGAAGGAAAGCCTGTCACGCCGAGGCTCGCTTCGGACGAAATTGTGTTACTGAATACGTTGCCCGCTGGAGAGGCCGCCAGCCCTGACGCCGCTCGGCCAGACGATCCTTGATTTCCACATTTTTTATTCAGCGTCCGATTTTCGCGGCTGTGATCTCAATTGCCATCACGCTGGCGGGGGCGATCAGCGTATTCTCGCTGCCGATCTCACTCTTTCCGCCAATCGCTCCGCCGATCATTCAAGTCACCTGCTCCTATCCCGGTGCCAATGCGGCCGTGGTGACCGACACGATCGGCGCACCCATCGAGCAAAAGGTCAACGGCGTCGACAAGTTGATGTACATGCGGTCGCAGTCGACCAACGACGGCATGTACATCCTTACGCTCGCGTTTGACATCGGCGCCGATGCCAATCTTGCGCTCGTACAAACACAAAACCGCGTGCAGCTAGCGATGCCCCTGCTGCCGCCGGTTGTGCAAAAGCAGGGGGTGGGTATCAAGAAAACGTCTCCCGACATCCTTCTGACGGTGAGTCTCCTTTCGCCGGATGACCGGTACGACGATATTTTCATGAGCAACTATGCCACGATTCATCTCCGAGACGAGTTGCTCCGCTGTTACGGTGTGGCCGATGTGCTCTTTCTGGGACAACGCGATTACAGCATACGAGCTTGGCTTGATCCCGATCAACTTGCCGCCCGAGGACTCAACGCCGCAGATATCCGAGATCGAATCGCCGAGCAGAACGTACCGGTTGTTGTCGGTGTCAGCGGTCAATCGTCCTCGCCTTTGAATCAACAGACGCAGCAGGTTGTTTCCGCCGTCGGCCGACTCCAATCGCCTGAGCAGTTTGGTGACATCATCGTTTATTCAGATGCCACGGTGCCTGGCACGGCAATCGTAAGGTTGAGAGATGTGGCCCGCATCGAACTCGGCGCATCGAACTATTCTCAGGTCTGCCGCAGTAGTGGAAAGCCTTCGGTCACGGTGGCCATCTTTCAACTCCCAGATACCAACGCGCTGGACTGTTCGCGGGACATCAAAACGACGATGCAGAAGTTGGCGAAACAATTTCCACCTGGCCTCGATTACATCATTGGCTACGACACCACCCCCTACATCACGGAATCTATTTTTGAGGTCGTCAAGACCCTCCGCGATGCGATCATTCTGGTGGCGATCGTTGTGCTGGTGTTCCTACAAAACTGGCGGGCGGCGCTGATTCCGCTGATTGCTGTGCCGGTGGCAATCATTGGCACTTTTGCAGCGATGGCCCTGATGGGATTCAGTCTGAACACACTCACCCTTTTCGGTCTGGTGCTCTCGATCGGGATTGTTGTGGACGATGCAATCGTGGTTGTAGAAAATGTCGATCGCTGGATTGCCGCAGGACTCTCTCCGCGGGATGCGGCAGTCAAGGCCATGAGCGAGGTGACGGGCCCCGTGATTGGCGTGGCGGCCGTACTATCGGCCGTTTTTGTTCCGTGTGCGTTTATCTCGGGAGTGACTGGACTCTTTTTCAAACAGTTCGCCCTCACAATCGCTATTTCAACGATTCTCTCCGCCATCAATTCACTCACGCTCAGTCCGGCCCTCGCAGCCATCCTGCTCAAGCCCCATCCTCTGCCAGGGCAGGTTGCTGCCCGAAAAGACCCCCTCGAATGGATTTTTAACCTGCTGCTTGGCCCCTTCTTTCGGCTCTTTAACTGGGGTTTGGGTGGAGTGATTGACGGCTACGTAAAAATTGTGGCGG
>CAIRDU010000417.1 GCA_903877395.1 uncultured Planctomycetaceae bacterium | reverse complement strand
TGATTGCGCCGAGCTGGAAACGGAAATACGGCCCGACGCAGACGCTTTGGCCGGGCCGTGTTTTGCGGTACCCATCCCGGCTGAACCCACGGCGACGTCGCCTTTGAGCGCGAGGGTTTCCACGGAGCCATCCATCCGCGCCACCAGTATTCGATCTCCTGAATGATCCATCGCCAAGGCCCCAACCACATCCGATTGACCCGTCCAGGAGGCCACCTCTTGCAGTTCGGGCAGACGCCATTGCTTGAGGGACCGGTCGATGGCCGCGGTGACGAGATGCCGTCCGTCGCGAGACAGGGCCATGGAAACGATCCCGGCCTCATGGGCAAAGCGGGCCGTGACCACCGGGTTTAGGGCCGGCGCCTCACGGGAAACAAACCGCCATTGGTGGATCCGGCGATCGGCCCCGCCGGCCAGCACGTGCTGCCCATCCGGGGTGAACAACACCCGATTCAAATCGCCCTGAGGCTGATTGAGTGTGTCGAGCCGCAACCCATCTCGGACACGCCACAATTTTACCGTCTGATCGGCGCTGGCCGAAGCCAGCACGGTGCCAGACGGATCGAAGGCGAGATCAAAAACCGCCCCATTGTGGACGGAGTTGGACCACACCAGAGAATGGTCTGCCACCTTCCATAACCGGATCGACCGATCATAGCCCGCAGTGGCCAACCAACGACCATCTGGCGATAGCTCAGCATCTTGAACCGCGTCGCGGTGACCTTCAAATCGAACCAATTTCTGACCCGTTGCCACCGAATAAAGCTCGGCCACGCCATCAATACCTGTGATCCCCGCCGCCACAACTAAGGTGGCCCCATCGGCAGAAAAATGGAGGGCATTCACCTTCCCGGGAATCCCATCTATCACTCGTTGGATCCGACGCCCTGAGGCGTTTCGAAACTCCACTCGCCCCGCCGTTCCCAACGCCAGGATCTTGCCGTCTGGCGAATACTCGACCGCCGTCCAGGGACGGGCAACACCCCGACCGACGGCCACCTCAGGCACCACCAAGTTTTTCAGCAGGGACTCGTCCCGCTGAGGTCCCGGAGCCCCGTCGGAAATCCATTGGCGCAGCAGTGCCAACTCCGCCGCGGGGACCCTGGGCTCGTCTTTCGGCGGCATCGACGGCTTGCTGCGGCCCTCAATGAGTTTCACCAGCAGCGAACTCTCCGGGTCGCCCGGCTTTAGGGTCGCCCCCTTGTCGCCGCCCTTGTTCAGGCTGGCGAAGGTCTCCACCGAAAATTCGCCTTCGCGATCGGCGTCGTTGTGACAACCCGCGCAATACGTGCGCAGGATCGGCGCGATGTCGCGTTCGTAGAGCCAATTGCGACTCGCGGCCGAAGTCGTGCAAATAGGCAGCAGGCAAGCAATAAGCCACCGCAATCCGGCCCGCTGACAAAGAATCCCGTAGGCGTTGAAGCGTTTCATGGTCAGTGCTGGAAGAGGAATTCGCGGCTGGTGAGAATTGACCAGAACAAGTCTTCGGCCACTGAAGTCCGCTGGGCAGGACCGGCTTCCTGAAACAACTGTAGGTAAGCCTTCCGCTCCGCCTCACGCGGAGCTCGGGAGAGCGCCACGGAATACGCCTCGGTGATCAAACGATCGGCATCAGCCTCCTCACGCAGCAGGCGAGCCAATCGTCCCGCGGGGGCCGACAGCTTATCATTCACGGTTGATCCGTTCGAGAGGTGCAGCGCCTGGACCAAACTCGGCTGATTCGACCGCTCACACTCGCAGGTAATTTCGCGTTGGTTGCGACCAAAGGTCTTGAGGAAGTAGGAGGTCACCGAGGCATCGTAGAGCTGCAGCGATCGCGGACTATTGGTGTAGAACGAAGTCTTTTCGGTCGATCCGTCGCTCAAGGTCAGCTCCGTGAATTGTTCCCGAATACCGGTGACATCGGCAAAGGCGTCCTGAAGCACCTCAGCGCTAAGTCGACGGGGGAAATGCCTCGAATAATGACGCCGGTCCTCCCGATTG
>CAIRDU010000416.1 GCA_903877395.1 uncultured Planctomycetaceae bacterium | reverse complement strand
CCTTGGGCAGCACGACATCGATGTAGCGATCGGCCTCCTCCAACTTGCTGGCGACCAGAAAGAAAATCATGAGGAGAAAAACGACGTCGATCATAGGGGTGAGATCGAGCCCGCCTGCCAGTCGTCCCTTGTCAATGCGCACACTCATGGTTTTTTCGCCTCTGGGCGAGGCTCGCCAGCCAGCTGGGCGGCAGTCACGCGGCCGCGATTCTCATAGCGCTCAATCTGTGGGAGCAGGCCGTCCATCACGTCGTCAACCGAACGAAAGCCCGCCAGAATCCTTCCCTCCAAGAAATGCGCGATCATCGCTGCTGGGATTGCCACACAGAGCCCAGCGAACGTTGTGATCAATGCCACGTAAATGCCCTGAGCCAACTCTGCCGCGCGGTTAGCGCCCGCTTCCAGATTGGCGGTGGTGTAAAAGGCCAGAATCATTCCTTGCACGGTGCCCAGCAGGCCTAGGAGGGGCGTGACGGTGACAGCCAAGCTGATCGGGCGGATGTTGGCATAGAGCTTGGACGCTTCGCGTTCTTTCGCCACATCGACAGAATGCTCCACCTCTGAAAATGGACGCCCGATCTTTTCCAGCATGGTGCGGATAACGCTGGCGACAACCGAGGGATGCTCCTTGCAGATCCTATATATCTTGCGTGGATCAAACGCCGCGTCGGCTGGCAGTGCATGCATTGCCCCAATAAACTTTGGAGGCACGAAGCGGCTGCGTCGCAATGCGATTAGCCGCTCAATGCCAAATGCCACCACCACGAGCGACATCGCCGTGATTGGCCACATGAGAAAACCGCCAGCCAGATAGAGTTGCCAAAGCGATTGAGCGCTGTTGAGAGCTTTCATGGCTTTCAGGATGCCTTCTTGTTGGGGTCTGCAGCAGCAGCGGGGCCGAGGGCTTCCAGCCGCTTACGGGCGGCCGATGTCTGCTGCGAATCGGGATACCGTTCCACCAGTTCGGCGTAGAGTTTGCGAGCTTGATCGGGTTTGGCGAGAACCTCAAAGCACCGTGCCGCCTCAAACGTGGCCTGAGCCTGCCACGCGTGGTAACTCGGCGGCGCCTGCTTTTCTCCAAAGCCGTAGGCAGTCTTAAAGAAGGCCTTGATTGCGTCTTTATGCTTCCCCTGTTCGAAGAGCACCTCTCCCTCCATCAGCCGTGCCCTTGCGGCCAGTTCAGATCTGGCTGCGTCGGCCAGTTCGCGATAACCGTCGAGCGCTTGGTCGAGTTGGCCCAGATTCTGCCGAGCCCACGCTGCGGCATAGCGGGCTTGTGGCGCGTAGGCCGACTTCGGCGCCAGAGCGATGAGTTGTTCTGCCATGGCCAAGCTTTCACTCCACTTCTTTTGCTGCGATGCGCACTCGCTGGCCCGCACGAACGTCACGCCTCGCAACTCGTCTGACGAGAGCTTTTCAGGGGCTTTGATTGCTGCAGCAAAGGAAGCGGACGCCGCGGGAAATTTTCCGAGGCAAAAGAGCGATTCGCCAAGCATGGCTTGGGCATCGGCCGCCAGCGGACCGGCGGGATATTGAGCCAACTGTTCAGCAAACGCAGACGCCGCTTCGGTGTGGTTCTTTTTCATCACGTGCGTCCACGCCAGCTTGTGGCGAGCCTGTTCGAGCAGCGGCGATGCCTTCGCCCCGTTGAGAGCGGCAGCGGCGATGCTTGAACGATACGCCTTTGCAGCTTCGTCAAATCGCCCCGCCGTCCATTGTGACTCAGCAATCTCAAGCCAGGCTTCGGCTGCGTGAGAGCTTTTGGGGGATCGTTCAACGAGCGTGCGAAACGTCGCTTCCGCATCGGTGGGTTTGCCCGAGAGCGACTGCGCCATTCCCAGTTCGTAGCGAGCGCGGTCTGCTGCGGGGAAGTCTGGCTGATCTTTGAGCAGTTGTTGATAGGCGACCGCAGCGTCCACATATTTCTTTTCCCCCGTGAGGCAGAGGCCTGCCAGCAGACCTGCCTCGCCAAGTGCGGCTGTCTCCAGCTTCGCACTGCCGTCTCGATGGCCAGCGAGCAGCCGCTGCGCATCGGCGAGACCGCCCTTATAATCGCCCATTCTCTGCCTAGCATCCGATCGGGCGAGGAGGGCTGCGCCGATGGCAGGCGAGTCCGGGTACGCATCGAGGAGCTCTGTCCATGCCTTGCTAGCGTCGGCCAATCGGCCCTTGGCCTCATGGCACCAGCCGGTGGCGAGCAAGCCCCACGGGGCGCGGTTGCCCTTGGGCTTGAGAGTTCTTGATTTTGCAAAGGCCTCGATGGCAGCATCCACATCGCCGGCCTCTTGTCGCAACTGTCCCAGCCGATACCACGCCACCTCCACAAATGTGCCGTTTGGGTATTGGGTGACGAGTTCCTCGGCTTCTTTTCTGGCTCCAGCAACATCGCCCATTTCCTTGCGGGCTCGAACCGACAGCAGCATGGCCTCATTGCGACGAGGCCACTTGGCGTGTGTTGCGGTGAGTGAGGCGAGCACTTTAGCCGCATCGGCCGGTTTCTTGAGTTCTACGAGTGCCGTTGCATCCAAGAGCATCGCCTCGGCGGCAGCATCGCCTTGCAGTCCGCTGGCCGCTGCTGCGAGCGATTCGTGGGCCCGAGACCACTGTTTGTCGGCGACGAGGGCGACACCCTCCTGCAATTTCCAGGTGTTGAATTGTGAGGCTTTGGGATTGCCCGCGATGAGTTCGCGATACGCGGTGGCAGCAGCAGCGTGATTACCCTTAGCCAGCAGTGCCTCGGCGCGAATGGCCCCTACGTCAGTCACCATCGGATCGCCCGCCGCGGTGGCCGGATACTTTTTCAAAAATAGCTCCGCCTTGGCGAGTGACTCATCAGCTTTTCCCTGTTCGAGCAGAGCTAATGCGGTCATCGACAGACTCGTTTTTGCCACGGGGTCGGCAGGGTACTTTTCGAGGATCGAAGCGTATGCAGCGGTGGCGGCAGCACGTTGTTCGGGGATTTCCCAGAGGGCGTCGGCGCGGTCTAGCTCGAGCTTGGGGAGGAGCGCACGAGAACCTGCAGAATCATCTTTTTTGCTGCCCAGCATCTCGATCGCCTTCGCAGCCACCTCTGCAGCCCGTGCGGGATGTCGGGTATCCATCTCTAACAGAGCTAGGCGATGGGCGGCTTCGGCGGCCTGCGGCCCTGCCGCGGCAATCGATTTTTCAAGCCACGGCCTGGCCTCGTCGAGTTTCTTGGCCTCGACGAACGCCATGCCTGCCGAGAGCAAGGCGCGACCCGCCTGCGGTGCGGTGGGAAACTGCTTGGCGAGTTGCTCAAAAGCAGCCGCCGACCCAGCCCAGTTTTTCTGGTTCCAGCGAGCCGTGCCCAGCCGTTCGAGCGCTTCTGCTGCGCGAGGGCTCTTGCCTGCTGCCAAAGTCGCGAGCGCTTTTTCGGCTTCGGCGGGCGATCCTAAGGCGATCGCCACATCGGCCCGCCAGAGCGCAACATCATCGGCTAGTTTGTGTGTCGGAAAAGAATCGGCAAAACGTTTGAGTGTGGCGGCAGCCTCCTGCCGGTTGCCTTTCTCGGCCTGTGCGACGCCCAGCGCATACAGCACTTCGGGCATGCGAGGAGATCCGGCATGCTCGCGGACGAATTTCTGCCACACCTCGATGGCTCGATCACGCGTGCCTGACTGCCACAGCGACTCGCCCAAGAAGAAGATTGCATCGGCTGCCTGCGGATGCCCGGGGCTCTTTTCCACGTAATCGCCAAGGCTCTTGGCCGCGGCCGCATAGGCCTCCGGGCTGGGCTTTGCCTGCGCGAATTGAAATTCCCCTCGGCCCAGTTCCCAGCGAGCTAGCGCGATCGTTGCAGGGTCGCCAGCCTTTGCGTTGTTGGATTTTGCATTATCGCTGCTTGCAATGAGGTCGCGAAATGTTTGCGATGCAGCGGGCCACTGATCGTTTTTAAGTTGGCAGATGCCCAGATAGTAGCGGCCCTTCTGTACCAGCGGATCGTTGGGGTGGGCCTTGATGAGTGCTTCCCACTCTTCAGCCGCGAGGTCCCACGCCTCGCGATTTTGGAGTGCTGCAGCGGAAGCGTACGCCAATCGAGCTGCGTCACTGGATGAAGTTACGTCATCGGCGCGGGCGGAGTTGTGAAGAAAAGCAGCGCTGCCCGCTAACGCAGTAAGGCACGCTCCAAGGAAGCACTCACCGATCCGAAAGCCCATAGAAAATCGTGCCATTATGCCGTTGATTACACCGTGGAGGGCTAGGAAATAGGGAGAGTAGGTGCTGGAAGGGCCTAGCCAAATAAGACGGAAGCCAGGCAACAGGATTGTACACAGGTTTATAGAAAGGTTCACCTGCCGCCTGCCCGGCCTAGCATAGAGAATGATTCGGTATGGCTGGCGTGAAACCGGCTGGATTTGCCGTTGCTTTGGAGGAATGGCTTCTGTATTTGTCGTTTTCCTGTGGAGAAGTTTCGTGCGTTCCTTCGAAGACGATTCCCTCGATTGAAAGGATCCGTGTTCATGCGTTCATTCAAGTGCGGTATCAAATTGGCTCTGGTTGCGCTGTCGTTTGTGGGTGTTGCTTCGCCCGCGTTTGCTCGCGAACTGTCACCCGAACAAGTGAATGTTTTGCAAACAAATTTTGCGAAGGCAGACGTGAATCACGACGGCCAGTTGACACCCCAAGAGGTCACTGCAATGCCGAAGATTGCGCCTGCATTTAGCAAGATCGACAGCGATGGGGATCGGTTGATCACGTTGCCACAGATCTTAGCGTTCATCGCCAGCCACTGAGTGAGTCAGCGAAGCGTTCAGCTTTCGGAGTGTTTTTGATATGCGTGTGATTCTGCGACCCAATGGTATTTGGGGTATTTGCTCGTGGCTTGTTGGGATTGGCAATCTGATCGTCCTGGCGACATGGTATGTCGCCGGGGCGGTTGGGCATGCCCAACCGACTGGCTGGGGCCCGCTTGCATCGACTGCGCGGGCAGCCCCAGCGACATGGCCAGCGACGCCACCGGCACGCATCTATGTGGTCCCGTTTTCAATGGAGCCGGGCTTGCAGGAACAGCTTCAGCAGCAGGCATCGGCCAGCGTGATTCCGCAGGGGCCTGTGCGGCAGTTCTTGTCTCAGCGGCCGCGCGCCGCCGATATGGTCACCGGATACGACCGCACCGCGCCTGTCGGTGTTTCGCTTGCCAAGCAAGTTGCCGATGCGCTTGCACAGGCAGGAGTGCCGGTAGTTTTCTGGAATAATCCGGGGCCGCCACCGACCGATGGCTGGAGGCTTTCGGGACAAGTGGTGGGGCTGGATGAAGGCAACGCTGCGGCCCAGAATATCATTGGTTTTGGTGTTGGGAATAAAACGGTTGGTGTGGATGTGTCGATGTCTGATCCGTTTACTGCCGGCGGCCAGCCATTTTTTCTGCTGGGAACTTCTGACAAGGGGCGGATGATGCCAGGCACGGTGGCCGTTGGAGCTGTGGCAGGATTCAATCCATATGTTGTTGTGGGCAAGTTGGTGGCCTCGAATTCCGGGATCGCCGACATCACGCAGCAAAATCGCATTGCAGGCGATATCGCGGGGTCTGTGTCAGAGGGGCTCAAGGCGCACGGACAGCTAGCTCGTTGATGCCTAGGCCATGCGAGGATTGTGATTGTGTGGGCGGTAGTGCTTTGTTGAAGACGAACGAGAGGATTCTATTATGAAGATGCTGCCGGGTTACTTCGATCAACTCCTGATGTTACCGCTGCCACTCATGGCACTTTTTTTGATTGTCTATTGGGGTCTCTTTGCGCTTCTAGTCCATCGGTTTCTGGTGCCGTGGATTGCCGGTATAGAAGGCCGCAAGCTAGGTCGATTCGAGGCCGAAGTGCCGGCCCAGATCGGACTGGCGTTTGGCTTGCTCGTCTCGTTTATTGCGATTCCTGTATGGGAGCAGCACAGTCTCGCGGAGGAAGCATCGCGTTCGGAGGCAGCGGCCTACCGTGAAATGCTCCTCTCGATTGAGGATAGCCCACCGGAAACGCGGGAGCCACTGGTGGCTTCGCTCCAAGAGGCAGTCAACTTTCTGGTGGTGACAGAATGGCCACAGATGGCGTCCCTGAAAGCGCCTCGCGTTTCCGCGCCGCCGCTGCGAAACCTTCGCGCGGCCGTTCGTGGCATTCCGGAGGGATCGCTTCGCACCGATCTGCACGAATTTCTTCGTCAGGCGTCGGACTCGCGAGAAACGAGGCTACGAATCGCGGCCACGCGGCCGCCGCCGGCGCGGTGGGGCATCGTGGGCGTGCTGGCCATCTTAACGCTGCTGGGCGTGGGGCTCATCCATGCCGAGTCTCGCCGAGCAAGGCGTATGGCGTTGGGTATGGTTGCTATTGGGATCGCCTGCTGCTTCATGATTTTGTTTGCCTATAGCCGTCCCTATCTTGGACAATATGCCATCCAGCCAGACGATCTGTGCATCTTGCTGGCTCAGATGACCGACGGCGATTTATCGTCGCACCTGAGCGAACTCTAGGTCGCATTGGGTCGCTGCGGCCCACAGGGACGAGACTTTTGCCGCCCGAGCCGGCGATCCCTGGAAACTCAATCCGCTCGGTTGTTCTGTCGTGCATGCTTCCCGCGGCCTGGATTTCGGCGTTGCGCGGGCATGCAAGGCATGGCCGACGAAACCTTTGACACGCTGAGCCGTTTGAAGGGAGTTGAGTGAATTACAGGCCCAAGAAAAGCACCAGTGTGGCATGACATACATGTCATACATGGCATGCATGCCGTGCAAAGATTTTCTTTTTGAGGAGTCTTCTATGTCCGACCACATGCTCAATCATATCAACGTTGTGCTGGCTGGCGTTCGGCCAGCACGCCGGGATTTCTTACGATCTGTTTTGCTGAAGGCTGCCGCAGTCGGCGGTGCTCTTTGTTTGCCAGCCTCGGAAGTGCTGGCTCAGGGCGGCGGCGGTGGTGGAAAAGGCGGTGGTGGAAAAGGCGGTGGCGGGAATGCTGCTGCAGGGGTTGCCGGTGCCGGCTGTGCCAAGGGCAAGGGCGACGATACCTAATACGGCTTCCACGTGATCCGCACGCGTTCTCTGAGCGTCGGGGCTGCCCATGCCCTATCGCCGGACGTTCGCTGCGGGCGTCGTGCCCTCAGTTCTCTGCATGCCGGCTGCGCTGCGCCCGGCTCCCGGGGCACGGGCCGTCCCGACACGCAGCCTCGATCATAAGGGGCCTCGGTGCGGGAGGCTCATGGAGAAGCCGGAGTTCTTCCATGCACAATCGACTCCTCCGTGATACCCTTCCCCCATGAGGTCCCATGAGGCT
>CAIRDU010000415.1 GCA_903877395.1 uncultured Planctomycetaceae bacterium | reverse complement strand
GGCGACATGGCCCTAGGGAGTGGCACCCAACACGGCGGCTGTGCTATTGATGGCGACGGACACTTCAATAACGAAGATCCTTGCGCCGACAACGACGCTGCGCAGGACCCAACGCCTTCAGCAATTCCAAGGCCCGATGGACTCGTACTTGAGCTCGATGATGCCGAGATGACTGCCCGCCCGCCACGCCCACCCAAGGAACGCAGGCACGCTTTTGAAACCGCTGCAGACCTCGCCAACCGGATGGCGATGCAAAGCCGTTCGATGCAGCGATTCGAAAAAGGTCAGCGCGTGCGGCACGCTGTCTACGGCGTAGGATTGATTACTCACCTGAGCGGCAACGGTTCTCGCTGCATGGGCACAGTTGCATTCGAGGATCCCCTCAGCACTCGCACGTTTATGCTTTTGCACGGAGCGATTGAACCTCTGGAGTGATCATGCTTTGAGCTGGCCTCTCGTGCGGCGACGCGGGTTTTGTTCGGCTTTGCGACTCGGGCTTCTCAACAGAACACACGCCTCGGAAAAGAAAATCTCTTCAGAGACTTCCCGTAGGAACTGGCAGTCGACGGGGCAGCAGCCACTGCATGAGCGGGCCAGCCACAAGCGATGTGACCAATGAGAGCACAACGAGTGCCACATACACGCCTTGGTCGACAATCCCGTTTTCCATGCCGATTCCCGCCAACAATACCCCCATTGCCCCACGCGCATTCATGCCGCAGGCCACGGCGAGCGATGTGCGGCGATCAAGTCCGCTGAGACGAGCGGCTCCGCTGCATGCAACGATCTTACTGAAACAGGCCGTGGCTAGAATCGCGAGCACAATCGGTGGCTGAAAGTGCGTTGCGAAGTTGGTAGCGAGCCCCATTGATACAAAGTAGATCGGCACAAAGAAGCTCAGCGCAAACTGCTCGAGCACGGCGTGCGCCTCACGCTGCTCCCGCATTGATGGCGAGATAGCAATGCCAAGCATGAGTGGTCCGAAAAACGCATGGATGCCACAGTATTCTGAGGACGCTGCGGCCAGAAGCATGGCAACAACTATCAGGCTAAGGTATCCCGTTGGCCATGGCAGGCACTGCCTGGCAACCCGCAAGAGAGGCGACACAACGCATCGCGTCATCAGCAATGTGATCGCAATAAAGACAATCACGACGGCAACCTGCAATGTTGCTGCGGAGGCGACCGATGCCGCTGTTGGCTTAAAGCCCGCCAAGACAATTGCCAACAATGACCACCCGATAATATCGTCGATGATCGCTGCGGCCATCACGAGCCCACCGAGTCGCTCCTTAAACAACCCCACATCGGTGAGAATACGCGCCAGCACAGGGTTGGCCGTATTGGCCATGCAAACGCCGATAAACAGTGCGTATGACTCGCGAGACACGCCGGACGGAATCGTCCATAACCCTGGGACGAGATACACGATCCCCATTCCAGCTGCCAGCGGCACAAGCGATCCAGTCACGCCGATGGCTATGGCTGCGAGGCCCGATCGCCTCAACTCTTTGAGATCGATCTCGAGACCAACCCCGAGCAGGAAGAAAAGCATTCCCAACTGCACGACAACACCACGGACGGCGGCCACCGAATCGCCGTTCACAAACGTCTCCGCGTAAACAGCAGGCCACAACCATCCAAAAACGGTTGGCCCCAACAGGATGCCGCCCAGCATTTCTCCGAGCACTGCCGGTTGGTGAAGTCGACGCATGCACGCGCCGCCAACGACGCCGCAGGCAAGCATGATCGCTAACTGCAAGGCCAATCGCACGAAGTCTTCGCCAATCATGAACAGACACTTTCGTAATGGTTGCTCATGCTGGCATTCCTACCCGTCGATTGAATCCGCACCTGCCGGCGCATCGTTCTCAATGACCTGCTGCCGCTCGATACGAAATGCGTCCATTGGGGCAATCACATCATCGACAGCGTTGGTAAACAGATCGCCAATCAACAGATCGGTGAGGTGCCCCTTCAAGTGCGGGTGTTTTTTGACAAAGCGACCAAAATTGAATCCGTCGTAGAATTCGCACACCAATCGCCGCATGCGATCCATGCCCTCGTTGAAGCCTGGCCCCCACTTGCCTAATTGTCGAGCAGACGTGTCGCCCTTTGCCAAGCCTTCGCACACACAATCGGCCGCCATGGCTCCCGAACGCAGTGCAAGCAACACCCCAGAAGAGTAAAGCGGATCTAGAAATCCATACGCGTCACCCACCAGCACCCAGCCATCGCCTGCTACTTCCCGGGCGCGGTAGGAATATTCCTTGGCCGCGCGGAATGGTGCCGCGCGAGTGGCATTCTGGATCCGTGACTGGAGCCCAGGGCAGCGAGCCACCTCTTCAAAATAGATTGCCTCGTGATCCTTCGTTGCGCGATTCGCAAAGAGGTATTCGTGGGGCGCAACAACACCCACGCTGAGCAAATCGTCGTGCAGTGGAATGTACCAGAACCACCCTTGTTTTTCGTCGAGCTGCATCACGATTGTTGCCCCCTCATCTTTGCCGACATCCCGATAGGCCCCCTTCCAATACGTCCAGAGGGCCGCCTTCTTGAGCACGGGATCCCATTCCCGCAAGCCGAGACGATCCTGCAGGATACCGCTCTGACCAGCAGCATCGATCACAACGTCTGCGAAAATCTCGCGAGCATCACCCTCTGGCTGGGCCAGTTTGATCCCCACAGCACGGGTTCCATCAAAGATCACATCCAACACCCGGGCGCCCTCGTGCACATCGACTCCATGTTCGCTCGCATTTCTTAACATCATCAGATCAAACTCACTGCGCACAACCTGCCATGTTTGGGATGATTCGTGCGGCTTATTGTCGGCGAAATAAAACGGTTCTGACAGCTTGCCGGTGCCGGTAACAAACTGCACGCTGTGCTTTTTCACGAAATGGGAGGCCCGCAGCTTTGGCAACATATGCAGGCGATCGAACACCCCGAACGTCTCTGGGATCATCGATTCGCCGATGTGATACCGGGGAAACGTTTCGCGTTCAAAGAGCGAGACCGAATAGCCCTTCTGTGCAATCAACGTAGAAACAGTCGCTCCCGCAGGGCCGCCTCCAATGACAATGACTTGCGGACGATTTGCCGTGGAAGATAAAACCATGGAAGGCTCCTTCGGGGTTTACCGCAGGACAGTTGGACTGGCCGTCCTGGAAGACTGGATCAATGGCGTGCGCACAACCGTTTCGTGGGGGGATCGCGACTCTTTTAGCAAAGCGATAAGGGCAACGAGGTCGGGGTTGGCGAGATGGCCGAGTTGTCTCTTACCGCATCGCTGAACGTCTGTAGCCATTGCCTGTAGCAGCGATTTGCCTGCGGCGGTAATGCTCACTTGCACCACGCGCCGATTGTCGGCCCGCCGTTCGCGCTGCACCAGCCCTCGCGTTTCGAGGCGATCCAGCAAGCGGGTGATATCCGGGGCTCGCGAGACGAGCTTTGCGGCGATCGCAAGCGTCGGCAATACCCCAGAGGCCGCCTGCAACAACCTAAGAGCATTGTATTGCTGGGCCGACAGACCGTACCCGGCAAAAACTTCTTCCTCGATCGCCTTCAGGCAATCGTACGTTCGCCAAAGATTCAGATACGCCTCCTGTTCGAGCGAATCGAACGGACGATCGCATCGCCTTGAAGCTGTCTGTTTCACAAATGGCATCCTTCCCAGGAGAATACTCGTCCAAACATCAGTTGTCAAGACAATTGATTGACGGGCATTGGTTTGGGGACTCGATTGTAAGGACACGCCCACCGCGTCCCGTCCGACTCGTACAAACCCAAGGTGGACGACGCGTCGCGGTACCGTGAGCCAACGGACAGCCCCGGGCATACTCGATTTGAGTTAGGTGGCGGAGTGTTCTCGCCACCAGCGAATGCTGGTGGCGAGCCCCGTGTCAAAATCTTGCTTCGGCTCCCAGCCCAGTAGCGTGCGGGCACGGCTGATATCCAGGGAGCGGCGGGGCTGACCGTCGGGCTTTGACGCATCCCAGACGATCTGACCGCCGTATCCGCAAATCCCGGCAATCTTTTTTACTAGATCGCGAATCGATATCTCGACACCGCCGCCTAGATTGATCGGCACTGGCTGATCCATGATCTCTGCGGCTCGTACGACCGCCTCAGCGGCATCATCCACATATAAAAATTCCCTCGTGGCTGTTCCGCTGCCCCAGCAAACGACCTCAGCTGCCTTGGAGAGCCTCGCCTCTTCGCACTTGCGAATTAGCGCCGGAATCACGTGACTTGAACTGGGATCAAAGTTATCCCAAGGACCATAGAGGTTGACGGGCACAACCACGGCACTCTTCAATCCATATTGCCGCTGGTAGCCATCAAGCATCACGAAGACAGCTTTCTTAGCAACTCCGTAGGGAGCGTTTGTCTCTTCGGGATAGCCATTCCAGATGTCTTCCTCGCGAAACGGCGTCGGGCAGTACTTTGGATACGCACAGACCGTACCTGTGTGGACAAACTTTTCTAGACCGTTTCGGCGCGCGTGCTCCACGAGATGAAGCCCCATCGCCATGTTGGCGAAGAAAAACCTGCCAGGCTGCGCCATGTTCGCGCCAATGCCACCCACCTCGGCTGCCAAATGGATCACAACATCTGGCCTAGCTGTATCGTAGAGCCGCACAACATCGGCCTCGAATGTGAGGTCGTAGTCGCGACGGCGAGGCACGAAAAGCCTGTCGTCCGGCACGCCTCTCTCACGCAAGATGCGGCACACGGCTCGGCCTAGAAACCCGGCACCTCCCGTCACCACAATGCGTTTCCGCGAAAGCTCTGTCATAACGTGGGCTCCACCGATACGCACCACTGATGCTTGAGGGATATTTTTCGAATCCATGCTGCCTGAATCGTTCGTCCTCCTAGGAATGAGGCATGCTGGCGTCGTGTCCGGCTGCCAATAGCACCTGTTCTTTTCGGGCCAGTTCAAGATCCGCATCGACCATTCGCGTCACAAGCTCGCAAAACGGCACCCGAGGCTGCCAACCGAGCTGCCTTCGAGCCTTCTGCGAAGATCCCAGCAGCAGTTCCACTTCCGCTGGCCTGAAGTACCGCGAGTCGATCTCGACAAAATCGGTATATTCTAAGCCGAGGCGACCAAAAACCTGCTCGCAAAACTCTCGTACTGAGTGGGTTTCGTCTGTGGAAATCACGTAGTCGTCAGGCTTGTCTTGCTGGAGCATGAGCCACATCGCCTCTACATAGTCGCCCGCAAAACCCCAATCTCGATGGGCATCCAGATTGCCCAAGTAGAGTTTTTTCTGCAGCCCGAGCTTGATGCGGGTGGCCGCGCGAGTGATCTTGCGGGTTACAAATGTTTCACCGCGGCGAGGACTCTCGTGATTGAAGAGGATGCCACAGGAACCATGTAACCCGTAACTCTCTCGGTAGTTGATCGTGATCCAGTGTGCATAGAGCTTCGCCACTCCGTAGGGGCTGCGAGGATAAAAAGGCGTGGTCTCGCTTTGGGGTGTCTCTACCACTTTGCCGTACATCTCCGAACTAGATGCCTGGTAAAAACGAATCTGGTACCCAACGGCATCTTGAAAATCGCGAATAGCCTCCAGAAGCCGCAGCGTGCCAACCGCCGTGACGTCGGCCGTGTAGGTGGGCTGATCAAAACTCACTCGCACATGGCTCTGCGCGGCAAGGTTGTAAACCTCGGTCGGACGAATTTCTCGAATGAGCCGTGCCAGTCCATTGCCGTCAGCCATGTCGCCGTGATGTAACAGCAGCGGCCGATCCATATCGTGGGCGTCGCGATAGAGGTGCTCAATGCGTTGTGTGCCAAACGTGCTGGAACGACGCACTAAGCCGTGCACCTCGTAGCCTTTTCCGAGGAGCAACTCCGCCAGATACGAGCCATCTTGGCCAGTGATCCCTGTCACGAACGCTCGCTTGGACAAAACTGACACAGTGAGACACTCCTTTTGCAACAGACTCCAACGATGCTCGACTCACGCCCACGATACTGGAGCAGGAGGCGTTGGTCAGCCCCGATTCCGGATTGGGCCATTTTTTTTGCCAACTGCAGGCATCCTGGTAGCCTCTCGCAGTTCGGACACAGTCGGCAGCGACTCGCTCGACTGCCCATCAGGGGCAAACGTTTTCCCTAACACTGCCTCGTCGAATGCTGGCAGAAGCGCCGAGAGGAAGTCGGCGCACACGAGGGGAGACTGCCCTCCAGGCAGCCTCGTTTCATCGATGATGACATAGAGCTTGTACACGGCCGTCGTACCAGCCAATTCAATGCGTGCAATCTGCGGTGCAATCCACCGCCCGTCCAAACCGTAGGTCCAGAACACCCGCAAAGTCTGCCCCGTTTTGCTAAACGTGCCCGTAAATGTCTCGGCCGTGCGGCCGTCTGCCAAGGGAATGCTCTGCCTGTGTTCGGTTTCCGCAATCTCGAAGCCAGCGCCTGGATAGCAACGATCGGGCGTATGGCCTGAGGCATCGTGCGGAGTGGCACAGACAACAAATGCCGACACCTTCGCGCCGGTTTCTTTATTTAAGTAGAGCCTTGAAATGTGACCCACGGCACCGGCACGCTCCAATTGCTTCGGATCGGAAGCCAACTCCTGCGAGAATTCCCAAGCCCCAAATCGCTTTGGAAATCGCGTCTCAAGCAGATTGGCTTTCTGCTTCAAATCCGCCGCTACGTCTTGACCGCTCCAGCGATCGGTCCATACGCCCTGGACGGCCGTAACGCCAAGGATCAGGAAACCTCCCAGCAGCACAGCCAGCAGCCCAACAATGGACTTTTTTTGTGTCGAACGGATGCCTGTTTGAGCCATTGAGCCCCCTCCTTATCTTTGCTACCTAGCTTGGGAGCGGGGAGGCATACAAATGTCTGTGGCCGGAATCATTCGCGCCATTCATCACTGTGCCGATCACTCGAATGCCCACCGACCGCAGCCGGTCGATCGCAGCAATCACCAGCGGCACTCGGCTCACATCTCGCATGGTGGCAACGATTGCCACATCACTCTGCTGCCCCAGCAACAACGCGTCGGCAAAGGCAAGAACGGGCCCAGCATCGATCACAATATGGTCAAACGACTCCCGAAAGCGGCCAATCACACGTCCCATTTCAGGCCGTGAAAGTGCCATAACGGCCGCATAGTCGCAGCCGCCTCCGGTAACTGCAAATAGCCCATCGATGCTTGTTGGCTGCACGGCCTCGTCGTTGGTGATCTCAGCTCGCAGCAGTTCCGATAACCCTACGCCCAGATCGATTTCCAGCGTGAGGTGAACGTTCGGATGCCGCAGATCGCCATCCAGCAGGAGAGTGCGCTTGTCGGACCGGGCAAGGCTGGCCGCAAGCTGCGAAGAAAATGTTGTCTTGCCTTCGTGTTCGACGGCACTGGTTACAAGGATCACCTTCGGCGCTTCGCGGCCAGTCTGCGCGATCATCGTACGGATGCTGTCGACGCACTCTGCCATCAAGCCATCGTTGATTCGCTTTTTTCGGCGACTTGTGCGAGGCAGAGTGCCAAGCACCCGCACGCCTGCCCGCTGCGGCAACTCCTCGGAAACACTCAACCTGTCGCGAAGATATTCAAAAAGAACCACCGACCCGCCCCCGAGGACAAGCCCGACACAACCCGCCAGCACCGCCAGCATCCGCCGAAAGAGTTCGTCGCTACCCTCGGGCACACTGGCCTCTTCGATGAGCGTCACACGATTCGGCATCGAAAGATCGATTGCGGAGCTTTCCAACTGCATTCCGATCTGATCGGTCACCCGCTGCAACTGTTCGATCTCTCCCTTTCGGGCCTCAAGATCGGCATTGGCCTGCCCGAGCGACGCAGCTTCCTTGGCCACTTTGTCGAACTCTTTGGACGTTTCTCCCAATCCATGGGCCAGCATCTCTCGCCGCATTTTCAACACAACAGGGCTCTCGGTAGCCTGCCCGGGTCTCCGGCTGGCCCCTTCCAGCGAAAGTTGCGACACAACCTGCGGACGCAATTCAGCTCGGCGGCCTTGAATGCGGCCGGCAATCTGATCCCGCTGGATTCGCAAACGCTTGACCGATGGCTCGTTTGCCCCGCGGGCGCTACGCTGCTGCTGAAAGAGGATTGTTTCTTCAAGGCTCGAGAGCCTATTGCCTAACTCCAGAATCTGCTGATCCCGAGCCAGCACCGCCTCCACCATCTCCTCGGGCACGGAGTCTTCGCTGGTGATATCGCCGCGTGCCTTGGCATCCATAACGGCCAATTCAGCATCAATCACCGCCAAGTCTCGCTGCGTCTGCGAGAGCTGCGATCGTAGAGTCCCGAGATGATCCAGCAACAAACTCCGCTGCGTGGCCACCTCCGAACTATCTCGTGTGCCAAGCGTGCGAGCGAGCGTGTTGAATGTTTCTAGGCGGCTGCGCACCTCCGCCATATTTTCCTTGTACTTCTTTTCCAATACATCTCGTCGACCCAACCGCTCGGCCCGATCCTTATTGACAATGTCATCTAGATAGGCCGTTGTCACCGCATTCACAATCTTCGTCACTTCCGCGGCGTTTTCACCGCGCAACCGCACCTGCACAACCTCCGACTCCATCGGAGCTGTGACTTGAATAAACCGCGTCAACCAGCCGACGGGATCTTGCTCGTCGTGGATTATCTCGAGTTCTGAGATGCCAATGCGACGAAGGGCCGATGTGAGCACAAACGGAGACTTAATAAGAGACACCTGCGTTTTGCGATACGATTCATATTCCGCACTATCGCGACCTCCCGCAGCGAGCATGCCCGATTTATCCCGAACCCGGAGCCACGCCACCGCCTCATAGCCTCGAGGCAGAAAAATCCACGTGGAAATCGAGGCGCAGGTGGCCAGAATCGTTCCCAGCACGATCGACGGCAGCCAGCGGCGCCGGAAGGCGTGCCATGCCCGACGGTAATCCACTCCCCCTGCCAGCGGATCGTTTTCACCACCATACGAAGGTGGCGGATAGAGGGCCGGTTGCAGTGGAACGAGCGTTGTATCGCGCAACGCTATCGCACCGACCGAAGGGCCAGACGTAGCCGGCGCAACTGTTGCTGTGGATGAATCCATCATTGGCCGCATCACAAGAGAATGCTTTTTTCGTTCCTACGCGGTTGCAAAACGACACTCCATTCTAGCCCATTTTTCATGCCAATCCCTTTTTTTCCCCGGAGCCCCCCCCCCTTGGAGCAAGCAAGACTGGTGACTGGTCTTCGGGTAAAAACAGGTTGGCGAGAATCTTTTGCTCCAAAAAGAGCATCCCCAGAGCCATTGGCATCATCACCCAACCGGCCAAATCGTGAAAAACCATCTCGGCAATCTCGGAAGTAGCCACCTGATACAAGAGCCCCGTAACGGTAATACGGGTGGAGTTCACGATCAGTGCGATGGGGATGGCGCTGGCCA
The DNA here is from genome assembly GCA_903877395.1 of uncultured Planctomycetaceae bacterium. GTDB lineage: Bacteria > Planctomycetota > Planctomycetia > Pirellulales > UBA1268 > BAIKAL-G1-2R. The sequence goes on along the minus strand of CAIRDU010000415.1, from coordinate 11,396 downwards.
AAATAGCCACTTTCTCCCACCATTCTCCGTCGCTCAAAAGCACCAGCGCCACCGACAAGGCGATGAAAATTGTGAGCATTCGCAGGCCGCTACAGGCATCCACCACACCTAAGTGCATCTCTCCAACAACGATCTGGTTGCCCTCTCGATAGGCATCCAGCCCCAATGTTTGCATGGCGTAGGTACTCACGATTGTGGCAAGCGTCTGGAGCGGCCCCAACAGGTAGCGGGTGGCTTCGTCCGGCAGTGGATACATGAAAATTAAAAACGCGATGGGAGCCCAGGCCCACCGAAATGTGCTCCAACCCCCACAGAGCAAAAAAACACCGGCCAGAGCAGGCACAAACGTGTACATATCGATCGTCACGATTCGATAGCGGGCCATCAGCAGACGCAGGCAGAATGTGGCCAACAAGATCCCCAGCCCAGCCGCTCTGGCAGAGAGGGTGACTGGCTCGATGGGCTGTCGCCACAAGAAAAGCAGGGCCACAGAAAACAGCGGCACGATCCATCCGTGAGAGTATTGCGGATTACTCCAACTAGATTGGGCATTCAAGAGCCCCGGCCAATAGCTATAGAGGAGCATCCCCGTGAACGCCGCCATGGCCAGCCAAGGGCCTCGCTGATCGGGACGCTCTAACTCCCGGATGAAATCGATGAGCCTCTGCTTCAAGCCGCCGGCCAAGCCGATGTCTTGATCTGGCTTACGCTTGGAAGTTTGCCTAGACGGCTCTATGAGCGGCTGAGATGACATGAAGAAAAACCTATGAAACGCCCCGTACCCCGTTTACTCTACACCACTCGACAAGACATGGCAGCAAGGGTCAAGCCAGTTTCCTCAAAATCCGCCCAAAAAAAGCCGATTCGCAATCCGACCAACTGCAACAGCCATTTGGTCACACTGCCGCCACAGGAGGACGTGAAGCACGGCTGCCATGACCACGTCGGGCCCCCTGTGCCGGACTGCCTTGCATGCAATCAGTCGGATCGATCGTACAACCGGGATGAGGATTGCAATCGCTCCAACCGACTGCCACCCCAGAGCGAAGCCACACAGAATGAGGCCGCTACGCACAACAGAGCTTCTGGCAACGCTACCCACGAGCCATCCGATCCACGCGCCCGCCCCCGACACGGCGAGACCTCGCCACCAGAGGCCTGCTGCTGGCCAGTCTCCATCCCCGGACACAAGGCCCACTGGCAGCAAGGCTGTCTGCAAGTTCGGCCAAACCAGCGGTGATCCAACCACCGCAGCGACCATCACGCCGTACGAGATTGCCACCCACTGCCGAGGCACTGTGTGGCCTTCCACTTCAAAGAGTGCCCACGCAAACAGCGTGACGAGCAAGAAGCAGTGAACCATACAGACCGCCACCAACGGCCATTCTGTGTGGAGTAACAAGCCATCGCTACCGGCTCGCCCACCGACAAATGCCGCGCCAGGCAACGTGGCGCCACCTGATAGCAATTCTACCGATGCCACCACACCCACCATGGTCGCACACGCCGCTTCGACAATCGGATAGCGATCAGCAATCGGCGACTGACAGTCGCGGCAGCGCCCACGCAGCAAGAGCCAGCCCAGCACTGGCACGTTGTGCCGCCAGCGGATCGCCGCGCCGCAGGCCGGGCAGTGGGAGCCACCAAACACCAACGACTCCCCGCGAGGCAACCGATGCACCACCACGTTCAGAAAGCTTCCGATATTCGCCCCAAGAACCACGATGAAGGCAACGACACAACCCACAACCAAAGCCTCTGTCAGCGGTAGGAACAATGGATTGGACATCGGAGTTGCTCAAAAAGTGTGCTCGCGGACAGATTGGCAGGCCAACGATTCTGATCCACGCACGGGTGAATCGGTCTGGGGTTCTGGCTCTGGTTTCGTGTAGGGTAGCGGGCCACAGCCTACCGGGCCGTGGCCCTACGCAATGCCACCTACACCATGGCATGTGTCGGCCTGCCCAGCCACCCACACCATTTCTACACCCAATTTTTATTCCCTTGCTGTGAACGCTAGCGATACAGTCTCTGAATCACCCCCCGCCCGCCGCGGCATCCCCGGCTGGCTCAGCCTGCTGCTGCGCCTCGCCGGCACAGCAGCGCTGATGGGCTTCGCGTTGCGGGGCTTGGAATGGCGGAAGCTCTTTCAATTGCTCGAAACGATTGATTGGCGTTGGTGGTGTGCTGGATTTGCCATAAGCATGGGGGTGCAAGTGATCGCCGCTATCCGCTGGGCGGCGCTGGCCAGACCGATCGGGTTTCCTTTTTCGATCCGCTTTTTTATCTGGCGTTTTTTTGAGGGGATGTTTTTTAGCCTCTGCCTGCCAACATCTATCGGGGGAGATGTTGTGAAGGCGTACCGCTTGGCCGATTCGACACCCGGCCGACTCTTGGCCGGGTGCACAGTGGTCGCCGATCGGCTGATGGGGCTATCAGCCCTCGGGGTGCTGGCAGGGGCGGCGATTCTTGCAGAGGAATTCTCGCTCACGCTGCTTCCCACTCTGGCGGTAGCTGCCACAATCCTGCTGGCCACGCTCATGTTGATTTGGCTCGGCGTTGGATCGCTGGATCGACTGCTCTCGCTCTTTCCGGAGCCACATGCGGCCAGGCAGTTTATCTCTCGCCTCCTGCCGTATCAGTTGCGACCCAACCTCATGACTCAAGCCCTTGGCTGGAGCCTTGTCGTGCAGATGGGCGGGGCGGTTGCTGTGTCTTTGATCGCAAGAGGCCTTGGCGTAGATCTGCCGCTCGGGATCTGGTTTGCCGTCGTTCCGCTAGTGTCTCTGGCGATGGTTCTGCCGATTAGCATCAGCGGGGTGGGTGTGCGAGAGGGAGGGTTAGCATTTCTCTTAGCAAGACACGCGGTACCGGCAGAGCAGGCCGTCGCAATCGGCCTACTCTGGTTTCTCACGACCATTTTTGGCGGGCTCATCGGAGGAGTCCTCTTCCTGCTCAATCGCCATCCTCTGGCCTCATTAGGGGCCGCGCACGAGCCATTCTCAGCCACCTGAGCGAGGCCCCACCCGGCGAGCCGCGTCGATGAGCAGCAACCCCGCAATCGTCTTGGCATCTTCGATTCGGCCGTCGAGGCACATTGTGATTGCCTCCTCCCACGAAACCACTCGTGTGCGAATCTGCTCTCCTGGCTCAAGCGCCTGCGGCCCAGCCGTGAGATCTTGCGCCACAAAAAGATGCATCCGCTCTCGCAAGATGCCCGGCGACGCCCAGAAATCGGCCAGCGGCGTCATGCGGCCCGCGCGATAGCCCGTTTCCTCTGCAAGTTCTCGGGCGGCCGCATCTTCGAGCGATTCCAACCGGTCGAGTGTGCCGGCGGGCAATTCCAGCAGCGTTTGGCCAACAGCTACTCGCACCACCTCCACGAGGCACACCTCCTGCGACGACACCATCGGCACGATCACAACACTGCCCGGATGTTCCACCACATCCCGCGTGCGGGATGTGCCATCGCTACACAGTTCCTTCATCCGAACCACGCGAAACCGTGCGGCCTCGAGCACCACCGCCCCGCCCCGCTGCGATGGGGCCGTTATATCACTGCCTTCGGTACTTATGTTCATTGATTCTCCCCAACGGATGACGATCAAGGCCTTCCGAGCCTCACAAATGATCTGTTCCAGCAACAGAGGCCAATGGCACCGTTACCACCCTCGCGGCAATGCCGTCCACTTCAAGCTCCATGCTAGGCGCCAGTCCCTTGACGAACACCATCGCCAGCCCCAGGGCTTGTCCAAACTGTGGCGACACACACGATGACGTAATGCTCCCGATTGGCTCGCCTCGACACTGCACAACTGCACCGATGGGTGGGGCGATTGATGCACTAATCGCGATTGCTACCACTCGTCGATTCACATGCCCCAGCGCATCGATCCGTGCCACTGTCTCCTGTCCGAGATAGCACCCCTTGGTAAATGAAATGGCGATGTGATCCATCCCACATTCCTGCGGCAGCGTCTTTGGAAGAATATCCGCTGGCTGCAAATGCCCTTCCTCTATGCGGGCGGTGTGGATGCAATCAAATCCCGCCTCGGTGATACCAGCAGCACGCATGAGCGTCGCGAACCGCTGCCGATCGGCCGCGGCCACCTGCACCATAAATCCAACGGCTCCCACCCAGTCAACTCGCACCACCGTTGCTGGTACACCCCCTAGTATGCCCTGTACGTGGTGCAACACCTCCGAGGGCAAGGCCTGTTCGTCGCGTGCAATCAATCGGTGATGATCGGAGCCTTGCCCACCAAGCCACTCGGCAGCCTGCGGGCCTGCCACCAGAAAGCTAGCCCGCGTCGCCGACGCATCGACGCACTCCATCTGCTCACGGATGTGGTAGTGCTCCAGATGCTCGTGCAACATGTGGGCCAGTCCCGCTGGAGCATCGATCCAAAGGCCCTCTTGTGTGCGAAGAATATGAGCGAGCGCCAACACCCAACCCTTCGCATCTGTAAAAAAACCATGCGTGCCCTCGCCTGGAGCGAGTCGCGAGAGTGCCGCTGTTGTGAAATGATCGACAAACCCAACGGCGTCTTTCCCGGTGATCACGAGCGTCGAGCGGTTACCTCCATCTGCCCAAGCTATGGATCTGCGGAGCGACTCGTAGCCCAAAGGCGGGGCCGGCGGCGAAGAAAGGGGTGTAATCATATCAATACACGTGCTCCTGTACACCAGATACAAGCCGCGACTTGATGGCCCATCTGCGACTGGTGCAAAGTGTCGCAGTGGCACTGCGGCATGCGCCGAAACGTGCAGACCCACAGGCTACCACGGCGGCCTCCTCCACAAACTGCCTCCCGTTCCGAATGCCGCCGACGGTACGCGAGTCGGCTTTCAATGCCTATTTTAGAGAGCTTAAAGGCCTCTCATAAAAACTTTTCCACCGGCGCGAACGACCTGGCATCGCCCTGCGTATATCTCTCATCGCGACCTCCAAGCGGTGTGACAAGCCACGACAGACCCAACCGGTTTCTTTCGTTGCTTGCCCCAGTTGATAAGCTTCTGCAGTCGGACATGCTGGCAAGACATGATCCGTATCTGGCGAGTGGCTTCGATGATTTTCATGAGCTCGCGTTTTCCCCCTGAGGTTGTGTTCGCGCCAGCGGTATGCACTTTTCAAAGTTCACGCGGAACGTTTTATAAGGAGATTGACCATGGCCACCGTGCATTACGAGTCGCACTGCCGCGATGAATTTGAGGATTCGGATGAGTTTCTCCGCAACCCATTCGCCGTTGCCGACAGCGACACTTCTGACGTTGCACGGGCTGCGGCAGACTATAGTTCGCCCACCTCCGGCGGTTCGGATGCCGACTGCCCCCCACGATGCCCCCCAGATCGCCAAGCAAATCGCAAAATCAAAAAAAGCATGCTCCATCGCATTGCTGAAGTCCGGGAACATCAGGGCATAACGCTTCGCAATGTGTCGCGACGGCTTGGCGTTGAACTGTCTGTCGTGCGTCGCCAAGAGCAGGGTGACTGCGACATGCGGCTTTCCGAACTGCATCTCTGGCAGCAGGTGCTTGAAGTACCTATTGCTGAATTACTGGTCGAAGGAGACGGCCAGCTGTCTGGGCCAGTTTTGGAGCGGGCCAGAATGGTGAAGCTCATGAAAACGGCAGCGGCAATCCGCGAACGTACCGGCGGCACGCCGATTGGCCGGATGGTCACGATGTTGATCAGCCAGATACTGGAAATCATGCCCGAACTGGAGGACGTCACCCCATGGCCCACCGTCGGCCAACGCCGCACCCTCAACGAGGTCGGCCGCACGGCATGCAACATAATGCCGGATGATATTTTTCGAAAACCGCTCCCGTAAGACGAATGCTTCTGCTGATTGGCTGGTGCGGTGCGTAATCCGTTCGACTTCTCACCTGAACCGCTGTCCAGAAAGAAGCCTGTCACTCCTTGACGTTCTGAGTATCACAATCCCGGGCCAACAACGGCTGCGATGCGATCTGCCGCACCGTCCCCATCACCATGAGGCTGGTGAAAAAACTCAGGACGGTGCCAAAGAGAATCCAAGCAGCGATTGCAAGCCAGAGATAGTCTCGCAGCCACACGCGCAACGGCGGCTCGGTGCTTTTTGGAACCTTCCGCTGCACGGTGCCATCGCGGCCCGTCTGCTTCTGCATGTCTTTGCGGAAGGCATCCCACTGCTCCTGAACTTCAGGCCTCCCGAGTTCTTCAAGCCAGGCCGTGCGGGCTCGCAACAGAATTACCGGAGGCACACCAATCGCCGCCAGCCATCCGACAATGAGTACGGCACGCGTGACTGTTACCAAACGTGATTTCTGGGAGATCATCCTTTTGCTCCGAAACGACCGTGGGTGGTAGACGCCGCCAACCCCCTATTCTTTCCCGCTTTTCACCGCGAGCAACCGGTCTGGTATCGAAGGCGTTCCGCTGCTACTTTTTTGCCATATTGCCATCGACAGACCCCTGCAAACCCAAATTCTCCACTCCCGCGAAGGAACTCGCTGCGTGAAGCCGGCCAGCCCATCTGTGTGTTCGCGTCTGCTGCTCTGCGTGCTGTGCATCTCGCTCGCGGGCCTGCCGAGTAATCTTTGTGCGCAAACGGGATGGCTACCGACGTCGTGGTTTTCACAGGCAGCAATCGACCCACAGGCAATGTTTCCGCTGGCCGAAAACGATGGTCCTTGGCTCGTGCTAGCGACGACGTTTCGGGGTGAGGGCGCTCGCGACGACGCGCGTGCCCTGGTGCACGAACTGCGGCGCGCAAACAAACTGAAGGCTTACACGCACGAGAAGTCTTTCGACTACACAGGGAAGCAGCAGGGACTCGGTCTCAAGCCCGACGGCAGCCCGAAGAAAATGCGCTACGCCAACGCCGGGCAAGTGGTGGAGGTGGCTGTGCTCGTCGGTGATTTTGCCTCTTTCGACGACTCTCGTGGACAAAAGATGCTGGCCAAAATTAAGGGCCTCCGACCAGAATCCCTCTCTGGCGCCAGCGGCAAAAGCCAGTCGTTTGCCGACTTTCGCAAGTTGGTTGGCCTAGAACGCGGTGCGGGCAAGGGGCCCATGCATCTGGCGTTTGTGATCCCCAATCCGCTGCTGCCAGAGGACTTTTTTACGCGGCAAGAGGTCGACAAATTTGTCGTGGAGATGAACGCCGACGTGACTCACTGCCTGCTCGACTGCCCTGGACGATACAGCGTGCGCGTCGCAACTTTCACCGGTGCTGGCACGTTCGATCAGAAGGCGATCGAAAAAGGGGACGCCGGCAACGCCCTAGCAAACCGGCTCGTTGAGGCCGCCGAAAAAGCGCATCGTCTCACCCAACTTCTCCGCCGCAGTGGTTGGCAAGCATGGGAATTTCATGACCGTGAATCGAGCATCGTGTGCGTTGGCACTTTCCAGCAACTGGCCGTACCACAGGCTAACGGCACGCCAGCTATGGATCCGGAAATGACTCGCATCATCGCAAAGCTCGGCCCCGATCCGTCGCAGTTAGCGGCGGGCAATGTTGTGCCGCAATCACTTGACGGCATTCTGCTGGACGTGCAGCCCAAGCCGATCGATGTGCCGCGGGTTCCCGACAACTGGCGGTAAAGCATCGGGCTTCATGCTGCTGGCAGTCTCTGGCCGTCACCCCCACAGGCAATCCTTTTCCATGCCAACTCCGTCCACTGCGATGCTCGTGCTGGGCACGACGAATGCCGGAAAGCTTGTGGAACTTGCAGCGTTGCTTGCGCCTCTGGGGATTGACTGCCGCTCCCTCGCGGGCCTGCCTGCTGTGGAGGTACAAGAGACAGGCAGTTCCTTCGCAGAAAATGCTGCGCTCAAAGCTAGTCAACAGGCTTGTGCCCTCGGCCAGTGGGTGCTGGCCGAGGACAGCGGCCTGCTCGTGGATGTCCTTGATGGAGCACCGGGGATCTATTCGGCGCGTTTTGCTGGAGTCGCTGCAACCGACGCACTCAACAATAGCCTGCTGCTCGAACGACTCGCTGGCAGAACTGGTGTGGGTCGGGCCGCTCACTACGCCTGCCACGCCGCGCTTGCCAATCCGGCTGGTGAGATCGTAGCCACGTCGCAGGGGGAGTGCGGCGGCGTGATTGCCTCCATGCCCCACGGCAGCGGCGGCTTTGGCTACGACTCACTCTTTATCGTGCCCGAATACCATCGCACATTTGGCACGCTCTCCCCCGCGGTCAAGGCTCTGATCAGCCACCGCGCCCGCGCCATGCGGGCCATCATCCCAGCGATCGTGAAGCATCTCTCGGCGCACAAGAAGGCCGCGTTACGAGCAGAGTGCTGACTTATTTCTTGAAGTCCATCCAAGCACTGCCGCTTCAGCTTTCAGTCCGGCGGCCAGGACTCCACCGCTGCAGGCGTTTCGGCGAGCGGCTGGAGGAGCCTGTGTTCGATGACGCGCACAACCTCTGGCATGCCATCCATTTGCCCGGCTACGGCTGCCAGCGACGGGGCGAATCGGTCGAGGCCTTGCAGAAAGACCTGCACCCGCTCCGGCGTTACATCCTCCAATAATATAAAATCACCGCAGCCCATCCCAGACAAAAAGTGGCTGTTCATCAACTGCTCTGCGTGGGCGCGTTCGGGCAGCAAGAGCATTGGCTTTCCAAGGTGCAACGCTTCGCCGATGAGCTGGTTGCCTGCGGCTGAAATCATGGCTCGGCAACCTGCCAAATCCTCCACAAAACGATGCTCATCGATTGCGTGAAACGATGCGTTCCCAATCGGCTCCCGCTCCCCCAGCCCATACACTCTCACTGGCAGGCCGCAATCAGCCAACGTGGAAAGCACATCAAACGGAGTATGCCGACGGAGGTAGCTAATGAGAAAGCCATCGTCTCGGGGGCGAGCACGTGTGATCTCGCGGCGCAGTAGCGGGCCAACCTGCACCACATGCTCCCAGCCCCGTCGCAGAGGCGAACGGAAGAAGGCCGACACAACCGTGTCGGTTGCCTCAGCCACATACATCCAAACCGCGTGACCAATAAGCCATGCGTTCCATTGCATCAATGGGGGCAGCGAACGAAGATCGTAGGCAAGCAGAAAATGTTGGTGGTCTATGCTCACCAGCGGAATCCCTCGGCGGGCGGCCGCACGCGGCAGCGCCGGCTCAAAGTCGGTCACAGCCAGATCTGCGTCAAACTCCTCGAGTTCGCGAATCAAGCGGTCTACCAGCGGCCCCAAGAGCCTCGCCTGATAGTCCAACCCGACGGCAATTGACCGCATCACATCCAGTCGCCCTCCCGAGTATTGAAAGACGATCCCTGGGATTTCCGACACCCGCACCCGTCCACGGTCGTCTGAAAATCGCTGCGACAAGAATTCAAAGGCGTCGGCTGACGTAAAGATCAGAATGTCGTGGTTGCGTTCCAGATGCTCCACGAGCGTACAAATCCGCGTGGCATGGCCGCGTCCTTCACCGCAGAGGCTGATCGCGATTTTTGCCATCCTTGTAATCCTGACTCCTCGTGGGAAGATACAGAGCCAACGGCCGTGGCGGCCGACAAGGGAGTATTGTGGCCTCGTGAAATCAACTCGGCCAGTCTGTGTGGGCTGATTGCACGATTCCTCAATCGGATGATTCACTGGGCATACGGGGCGAGTCGTGCCTTGCGGTGGACTGGCTGACCGCGACAGCACCACTGAGTATCCCAAACCAAAACGATGCAGAGAAACCGAGCCATCTATGCATGAGCCATCCTCCTTTTTGATCTGTGTCCCGATGCCTTCATGCTTTCCACACTGGTCAGCCCAGATCCAGGTGCGGCACATGCCAACACTGAATGGTTGCCAGCGAAGCATGCTGGCTTGGCTTACTCTAGCGTCGCTTGCGTTGGCAGATGCAACTGGGGTGGCCGACCGGAAGATCGACGAAACGCAACCCCCAGGAGCCACTGTCGTTGTGCAGATTGGCGAGGTGCCCATCTTTCGCACCCAGCTGGATGCCGCACTACGACAGGCGGGATTCGACCGTGCCTCCGGGCCTGAACAACAGCGGTTGATGCAAGCCGAGGCCGTGGAACAACTCGTCAACGAGCAATTGCTACGCACTGAATTTGAACGGGATAAAATTTCAGTGGGTGAGGCCGAGGTGACGACGGTTGTGGATCGTTTGCGTTCGCAATTAGCGTCTCATAAATCGACACTTGAGGCGTTTCTCTCTCAATCTGGTCGGGATGAAAAATCGCTGCGTAAACAAATCGAGTTGGAGATCGGCCTCGACAAACTCATCGCCCCGCGGCTCACCAGCGATGCCATCGCCGCCATGTACACGAAGCAACATCGTGAATATGACGGCACGCAGGTCCGTGCCAGCCACATCGTTTTGCGACCGGACCCTGGCCTCGGCGATGACGCACTACCGACGATGCTCCGACGGGCCGAGGCGATCCGTCGAGAGATCCTGCAGGGCACGTGCTCGTTTGCAGATGCTGCCAAAAAATATTCGGCCGGCCCCAGTCGCAGGCGGGGCGGCGACATCGGATTCTTTCCGCGGCATGGACTGATGGCCGACGCATTTGGAAAGGAGGCATTTGGGACTGCAAAGGGAAGCATCTCAAAGCCGTTTGCCACTCCCTTCGGCGTGCATATCGTCATGGTCACCGCCATCCAGCCAGGCACGATTGGTATCGATGCCCTGCGGCCCCAACTGAAAAAAATATTGACCCAGCAAATCATCCGCGAGATTCTTTCAAGGGGCCGCACGACGACAACAATTTCCTATTCTGCCGGCGTTCCTCACTTCGATCCGGTGAGTCCTCTGGGTGATGCGTCGACCCGAACAATCGTTGTGGACGTTCCTTGAAATACCGTGCGGGGCGACCGTGAGGACTGCCAAACCGACCTGGAAATTTGCCGAAAAAGGGTTTCTTTCCGGATTGTGGCCGGCAGCTTGGGTCGCTACTCTCCCTCACCCAAACTGTCATCTTTTTCGATGGCCTTTGCGCCGGCTCAGTGAGCCCTGCGTAGAGCCGTTGCATCACTGGTTTACATGCCATGAAGTTTCGTTCACTTCTGCTCTTTGCCTGCATGGTGTTTGTGCCACTGATGGCAATGTTTTCCCATAAGATTCCTTCAGGATTTCGCGAGGCAGTGCGGCAGCAAATTTGGAACCCAGCGAGGCTGGCCCTCATGGCCGCCCTAGACGTTGAGCCAGCAGTTGCAGGCACGCATCTTTCAACCCAAGCTATTTCAGGCACGCATCTTTCAACCCAAGCTATTTCAGGCACGCATCTTTCAACCCAAGACCCACAGGTCCCTCTTAAAATCGCTCCTGCTGCCACGATTGTGATGCCGGCAATCACGCTGGCCCCGATCGATGCCATCGCACCGCCAGCCCCCGCAGTGACCGCCGGATTGGCTATGCCGGCTGCCATTGCCGCCTCGG
>CAIRDU010000414.1 GCA_903877395.1 uncultured Planctomycetaceae bacterium | reverse complement strand
GCCCGGGAAGCTTCGCGGGTCGGTCGGAATCGCAGCATCCTCTGGATCAAAACCGGTGGCCACAAGTCGTTCTGGCGGCAGCACAACCGCCTCGGCATCATCGGGTCCACGGGAAATCACGATACCTACGCATCGAGTCAGAAGGAATTCGTAGAGTTGATAGATTGACTGTCCAACACCTGCGTGAAGATGAAACCGGAGCGATTCCAGATCCATTTTTCCAATGGGCATCTCGTGTGAAAACGTGTCGATTTCAAGATCCAGCACAGCGACAGTGTTATTGGGTGGCACGATCGGCAGGCGAAACGGTGGGCCTGCGAGCTTGGCCGCCGTTACTTTCAGCGGCCAGAGCCGCAAATCAAAACAGGTGCGGTAAAGACACGTCTCTCCGTCTACTCCCTCAGATTCGAGGGCACTTCCACGTGGCACACGATGGCCTTTTACAATCGCCGCCTGCTTGGGGTCGATTGTCATCTCCACGATTGCCATCGACGGCACAGGCCGCAGATAGTGGGGATAGAGCAGGTCGAGCAAGGCATCGGTGAACTCTGGAAAATCATCGTCTAATCGCTTGTGCAGCCGAGCATTCAGGAATGCCACGCCCTGCAACAGCCGTTCGACGTGCGGGTCCTGCGATTCGTTTTTCCCGAGGCTCAAACGGCCAGCAATTTTTGGATGCTGACTGGCGAACTGCGCGGCCTGATTTCTCAGGATCGAGAGTTCTCTTTCGTAAAACGGGAGCAGTTCTTCGCTCATGCCACGCCCTCGACTAAAAATTCACCACTGGATGTGTCAAACGACGACGAGAGCCGCACCGCCTCCCGCAGCGGCTCTACGACGAGCACGGCCTCAATTATAAATCGAAGACTCCTGTCAATCGGTCGACGCTGCTGGTCAGCCAAATGGGGATACACACGCACGTTTTCCAGCCGTGGCTCGAATGAAACGATTAACAATTCGATGCGTTTGCAGAGATTTGTCAGATCGTGGTCATCTCGCACTTCGAGGCTCTGAAGGCTCGGGAGGCCGTAGTTGAGCAGCGACGAACGCAGTTCCTCGAAATGCTCCGGCACATTTTCCAACGGACAGTTTGCGTTGAGCAACTGCTGAACGTCGCGACGCAGGCTCTGCTTGATCACTTTCACGACCATCCCATCGTGCCACTGCGGCTCCTCAGATTGGTCGGGGCGGTCGTCGAGCAAGCGATCGAGCAGGCTCGGCAGGAGTTCCTCGCGGTTGGAAAGCGGCGATGGCATGCGTAGCACACGTCACAAATGTGAAAAGGGCACAAAAGGCTTAAGGCTGAGTAAATTCGATGGTTTCGATCGACATCATATCGATTGAGTCCTCGCCGTCGATTACAAAAAGGCGGCGACCGACCCCTACGACAGCCTCTCCATCAGAGCCAATCCAGTCGGTACGACGGCCCAGACGCGAGGCATCATCTTCGCCGTGAAGGGCACCGCCGCCGTAGACAGCCGGCAAGTGAACCTGGGCATCGAATGCGTCTCGAACAACCATCCGCGCCGGCCTCCACAAAAGATCGAGCGGTCGCTCTGGTGGAGTGAACTCGATCAACTCCACGCGGTTCATCGGAATCCAGTAATACTTGCCAGTTCGCGTCAACACCTCAAACACTCCAGCGGTAATGTCATCCAGATCGCGAATGTCGGCAAATGGCTTTGGTCCGATCATCCCTGCAATTGCTGGCCGCTGCAATTCTGCTTGCTCAACGATTTTTCCAGCACCAGCGACGTCGCCCGCACGCAGTAGCACAAACGCCTCCAGCCGCGCTCGCACCGCATCGTCCACGCCGTCCAGCAGCTCTGGAACACGTCCTTCGCTAAAAAATTCTCTTCTGGCCGTTTCGGCTCGCAGCAACTGCCGCAAGGGCGTGGCCGCCACCGCCGACCGAGGCTCCAGATTCATCAGGGCATCGAGTTGGCCATCGGCGCGTTCTAGGGCACCAGAAAGCACGAGCAGCTCTGCCAAAAGCCATCGCGTTTCAAGGTCGGTGGGTGATGCTTTGACTTTTGCCGTTGTGGCCTCAACGGCCGCTTGCAAATCCCCAGTCTTGAGAAGTTCGTGTGCGGATGCCATTGCTTTTTTTCCTCGTGTGTTGTGGTGCAAATTGTGAATGCGAGAGGTCGTAACACTGTCAAAGGCTACTTGATTTCTGGACGAAGGATTGTCGTTACCAGCTTGAGTGTGGCATCGATTTGATCGAGTTGGAAGTGGGGCTGTAGCCACATAATGACCCGGTAGGATCCGGCCGAGCCAGGCTCTTGCCGAACCTCCACCCGCGCAGCCCTCAGCGGCAGGCGAGCCCGCACTTCCGGAGATGCTTGATCGTCGGGGGTGACATAGGCACTGACCCATTCATTAAGAAACCGTTCGAGTTCTGCTGTCTCGGCAAACGACCCCACCTTGTCCCGGGCGATCACCTTCAAGTAATGAGCAAAACGGGATGCACAGAGCACATATTGAAGCATCGATGAGATGCGAGCATTAGCGGTTGC
>CAIRDU010000413.1 GCA_903877395.1 uncultured Planctomycetaceae bacterium | reverse complement strand
TCGCATTGCATCGGCGAACGCATCGAGCGTCTCGCGGCTCTCCGTTTCCGTTGGCTCAATCATCACGGCCTCTCGCACCGTGATCGGAAAATAGACCGTTGGGGAATGAAAGCCGTAGTCGAGTAAACGTTTTGCAAGATCCATCGCTGTGATGCCCGAATTCGCCTTGATCAATGAGGCCGACCCCACGAACTCATGCAGGCAGCCTTTAGAATGGGGCACCGGTAACACGTCTCGCAGTTTGGCAAGCAGGTAGTTGGCGTTCAGTACGGCATACCGCGAAACATCGGCGAGCCCCTGCGGGCCCAGCGTACGAATATAGGCGTAGGCTCGCAGCAACACGCCCACATTGCCAAAAAAACTACGCACTCGGCCGATCGATTGGGGACAATTCCAGTCGAGCGAAAATTGCTCCCCTCGCCGCACCACTCGAGGCGTTGGGAGAAATGGCTCGAGCATACCTCGCACGGCAATCGGACCGGCGCCAGGGCCACCGCCACCATGCGGACCGCTAAATGTCTTGTGTGGATTGTAATGCATCATATCCGCACCAAAATCGCCGGGGCGAGCCGCCCCTAGAATGGCGTTCATGTTGGCACCGTCCAGATACACAAGCCCACCGGCCTCATGCACAAGGCGTGCTATTTCGGCAATATTCCGCTCGAAGAGCCCGAGGGTGTTTGGGTTTGTGATCATCAATACCGCGGTCTGCGAATCGAGTTTTGCCCGCAGATCGGCCATGTCAACCATGCCGTCTGCATCGCTCTGGATGCCGACGGCCTTGAAACCAGCCATCGCTGCGCTCGCTGGATTGGTGCCGTGGGCACTCGTCGGCACCAGCACATTGGTGCGGCTTTCGCCTCGATCGCGAAAGTAGGCTGCGGCCACAAGGAGCGCCGTCAACTCCCCCTGGGCACCTGCTGCCGGCTGGAGCGAGACCGCATCGAGCCCAGCTATTTCAGCAAAGATGCCCTGCAAACTCCAAAGCATTTCGAGCATTCCCTGAAGGCTCGACTCCGGCTGGTAGGGATGCAGATCGGCCATGCCGGGCAGTGCCGCAAGCCGCTCGTTGCGCTTGGGATTGTATTTCATCGTGCAGGAACCGAGCGGATAGAAATGGGAATCGACCGACATATTCAGCGTCGACAAATTGGTGTAGTGACGCACAACGTCGAGTTCTGAGAGTTCGGGGAGCGGCGGCAAGGCAGTGGCCCTGGCATGCGCAGGAATGGAGGCGGCCGCATCCACAGCCGGCACGTCGAGGCTACTCAGCCTCGCCCCGCGGCGACCGGGACGAGAAAGCTCACACAGAAGCTGGGTGGACTGAATGTTTCGCATGATGGCCAGAGGTTGTGAGGGCGGCAGGGCTTGTTGAAAGGGCAGGGGCTTCAGGCTCAACGCTTGAGGGGAGCGACTCAATCGCTTCAGCCAATCCGTCGATTTCGACACGGGTGCGTTTTTCGGTCACGGCCACGAGCAGGCAATCGTCCAGTTCTGGATACCACCGACCCAGTGGCACGCCTGCTAGATAGCCTCGAGCCAGCAACTCCTCAACGAGCCCATCGGCTTGCTTATGGGTGTCGCGAATAACGAACTCCTTAAAGAACGGCTTATCGAATGCAGCGCAAAGTCGCTTGCCTTCAAGCAACCGTCGGTGGGCATACGCAGCCTTTGAGAGACATGCGTTGGACAACTCTTCGAGGCCCTGCGGCCCCATGACGGCTAGATAGATGCTCGAACGCAAGGCCAGCAGGCCTTGATTGGTGCAAACAT
>CAIRDU010000412.1 GCA_903877395.1 uncultured Planctomycetaceae bacterium | reverse complement strand
TCCGACTCCAGATCCGACTCCAGATCCGACTCCAGATCCGACTCCAGATCCGACTCCGTCAGCGCTCGCCAGGGCCAATCAGGGGTCATCAGCAGAAAAAGAAACAGCCGTATCCCCCGCGATTGCAAAGAATACGGCTGTTTTAGTACCCCCACGGGGAGTCGAACCCCGGTTTTCGGGCTGAGAACCCGACGTCCTGGGCCACTAGACGATGGGGGCAATGGCCAAAAGAACTTGTAACAGCGTCGGATGGAGTGTCAAGCGAACGTCAGCCAGCTGCGCAAAAGACTGGGCAGCCCAAGCCTAGGCAACGTGTTTTTGCTGGAGTTCTGACCGCTGTTACTGCCAGCTCTGCTGGCCGGTGCTACTGGCTCTGCTACCGCCTCTGGCGAGTCGAACGAAACAGCGTTGAGCGGCTAGGGCGGTTACGGCCAATCGCAAAACCGACCACCATTGCCACGCCCGCAACGGCCCCGGTTGCCAACCAAAAACGTCGCGACAATGCGCACTCCTTTGCCTCCTCTTGCTGTTCAAGGTCCATCGCCGATTGCAAACGTCCAGTGGCTTCACGGGCCTCAATGGTGCGAGCGTGCGCCCGCATCGAACCAGTGTGAGCCGTTGCGATTGCGCCAAAGTCACTGCGTCGGCCAAAGCCACCAGCGTGGTCTGCGACGCTAGTGCCATCGCCAAACCAACTCAGAGGTGAGGGCATATGGCGGGAGCCCGGTGCAATCGCAGTTTCCACTGCTTCCACTGCGTGGAGTAATTCCGTGGGGTCGGCAAAACGATCGGCCGGACGCTTGCACAGCAACCGATCGATGATGTCGCTTAAGCCAGCTGGCACGTCCGGTCGGACCTGCGCAATCGGCACGGGCACCTCCTTGATGTGTGCCAATGCCACGGACAAGCTTGTGGCTCCTGAAAACGGTGGTCGCCCTGCCAGCAAGTGGTAGACGGTGGCGCCAAGCGAATAGAGATCGCTGCGAGAATCAACGGCTTTTCCTTCTGCCTGCTCTGGGCTCATATAGAGAGGCGTGCCGAGTGTCATGCCGTCCTGCGTGAGGTCCAAGCCGTCGGCCGTTGCCAGCACGCGCGCCAAGCCGAAGTCGGCCACCTTCACCTCGCCGGATGGAGTCACCAGCAAATTCTCGGGCTTGATGTCTCGGTGCACCACCCCCTGCTCTGCCGAGCGAGCCAGTGCCGATCCAACGTGCGATAAAACGGCTAGCGACTGACGCGCGTCGAGCGGGCCACGGCTGGCTAGCCACGCCTTGAGCGTTGGGCCAGCGACATACTCCTCTGCTAAAAAGTAGATTCCATCGACGCAGGCCACCTCGTGGATCTGAACGATATTGCCATGCACCAGCGCAGCGGCTGCGCGAGCCTCCTGCGAAAAGCGTTGCACGGCACTGGGATGCCGCAGCGTTTCGGGACGCAATACCTTCACGGCCACCTGCCTGCCGAGCGACTCCTGTTCGGCCAGATAGACGTCGGCCATCGCGCCACTTCCAAGTCGACGCACCAACCGGTATCCTCCGAGGCGTTGCCCGGAGAGATCGCCGTCTGCATTGGTGGTCGAGATTTCGCTGTGCATAACCCTTTTAGAGTATCGCTCGCCACAAGGAGTTTCCATGCCCAAGCCCTCTGCCGCTCAACTGCAAAAGGCCGCCCTGGCCCTCGACCTCGACACCTTCAACTACGAAGTGCTCCTGGATACGAGCAACGGCCCGATCCGACTCTCCCTCGATGCCACATCGGCCCCGGGTCACGTCCGCAATATGGTGGCGTTGGCCGAGAGCGGTTTTTACGACGGCGGCTGCTTCCATCGGGTGATCAAGGGCTTCATGATTCAAGGCGGCTGCCCAGAAGGCACCGGCACGGGTGGGCCTGGCTACCAGATCAAGGCAGAATTCAACCGCACGCCGCACGAGGCAGGAGTGCTCTCGATGGCCCGCACCAACGAACCGAATTCAGCCGGCAGCCAATTTTTTATCTGCCTGGAAAAAGTGACCCACCTCGACAACCAATACACTGCCTTCGGTCGGACGGCCGATGCCGCCAGCTTGGAAGTGGTAAAGGCGATCGGTAAGGTGACCACAGGCAGTTCCGATCGGCCAGTCAAGCCAGTGGCGATCAAGACGGTCACGGTGATCAAGAGCAAGAAGGCTGTGTAAAAGCCTACGGCTTGGGTTTGCGAAAGAGCCGCAAATCGTCTGCCGTGCGGATGATCAGCGACGGCCCGATGGCGATCGGTGAAGCCATGATACGGGTGGCCAAGTCGCTGATGGCCAATTCGCGGTAGGTTGTGCCCGGCTGCATGATTGTGACAACGCCCTCTTCGCTGGCGCAGATGATCTTTCCATCGGCCAACAGCGGCGAGGCCGAATGGTTACCGCCCACTCGATGCCGCCAGAGTTCCCGACCAGTGCGTGCATCGAGGCAGGTAGCCACGCCCCGATCGCTGATCACATAGAGTTCGTCGCCCACGATCAGCAGCGATGGGCTGGCAGGACTCTGGCTCTTTTCCTCCCATGCGATCGCTGTCGACGGCAGTGTGCCTGAGCCACCCTGCCGAATGGCTAGAAGTTTGGGTGTGTTAAATCCAGTGCAGACAAAGACGAGGCCGTGAGCGGCGACGGGACGAGGCACGACAGAAAATCCGTCGTAGTCGAGCTGCCAGAGCTCGCGGCCCGTGGCTGGATCGTAGGCATACACATGGTCGGCGGCTGGCGTCACGAGCTCGTCGTGGCCGTTCACCCGCAGAATGGCCGGTGTGCAAAAGCTCTTTTTGACATCGGGATCTTCTCGCAGCTTGCCCGAGCGGGGTGCCTTCCAGCGTTCCTGCCCGGTGGCCTTATCGAGGGCCACCGAATACTGCACATCGCCTCCGTCGCAGGTGAGGATCAGGAGGTTGCCATAGAGCACCGGAGAGCTGGCTGGGCCAACGATATGGTCCAGCGTGTGGACGCTATCCCGCCACAGCACAGCGGCGGAGGCTGTGTCGATCGCCGCAGTGCCGTTGGTGCCAAAGTGCACGTACAGCCTGCCGGGTTCGATGGCGGGCGTCGGCGATGCGTGCGAATTCTTTGTGTGAATCTGGATCGGCTTGTCAACGTGAAACACTTCCACATCGTGCGTGAGGTGGCCGGTCTGCCGATCCACGCACACCGCACGAAGCGATGTGCCATCGGAAGTGGCTGTGGTCATCCAGATCTGCTGCCCAAGGACAACCGGCGTACTCCAGCCTGTGCCGGGGATCGGCGTTTTCCACACGAGGTTGGCCGGATCATTTAAATCCAGCGGCAGGTTTTCGGCCACGGCATGGCCATCACCTGTGGGGCCGCGGTAGCCAGGCCACTCCACAGACTGCCCTACACCATCCGGCCCCAACGCCAAGGCGATGCAGGCAACGAACAACGACAGCAGTGTGGCGAGAGAGCAATGCATGCAGAAAAATGTACCGTAGCAGGATCGGGAATGCTACGTCGCGATCGGCGGTTGGGACGTTATTCACGACGGGCAAAGATCGTGCGCAGGCCGAGGGCGACCAGCGCCAAGCCACCCAAGGCTATCAAGAGCATGCGCCCATTTTTGTAGATATCCAGCACATCCTCCAGCGTGTGGGCCGCGGGGGGGCTTGGGGCCAGCGACTGTTCGTGATCCCGAGAATCGGCGACCGGAAACGCTCCAATCGGCGGCGCGGCAACGTGGCTGGATCGCTGGACGGTTTCATCGCTGGCTGAGGCCAGACGGCTGCGGCCCAAGAGGGCAGGCGTGCCGACACCGCGGGCCAGCACCGACGCATCGGAAAATTCACCGATGGGCGTGGGAACAAATCCCTTGGATCCCACGCTTGCCAGAAATGTTCGCAGGCGGGTTGAGCAACTGCCGATCGTGCGGCCGTCGTTTTGTCCGAAGAGTACGCCGGCCAGTTCGCCCTGCGTGTTGAAGATCGGGCCGCCCGAATCGCCCTGTCGCGCGGTCGCGGAGAGTTCCACAAATTCCATCGGATAGCCGGTGCCTGGGGAAAGGTATTGCGTGCACGGCCCCGTTTCCGCGCGGAACGGGCCCCGGCCGTAGCCGGCGATCGTGAGCGGTTCGCCCAGCACGGGCGGCTGCGAGGCCAACGCAACGGGGGTTGCCCGTGGCTTCCAGATCACCAGCACAGCCAGATCCCACGGCTCATCCCAACGCACAACTGTGCCAGCCGACTGAAAGCCGTCGGGGAACTGCACCAGCACGGCCGAACGGCTGTCCCGAATCACGTGCCAGTTCGTGAGCACAAGACCCTGCGTGCGATTGACATCCACCAGCACGCCCGAGCCCAGAGATGTGCCAGATTTTTCCGGGGCTACAATCCTGGCCACAGATGGGTGCGGGGGCTGACCGGTGCCGATGTAGTCGGCGAAGAGTTCGGGAGACCAGTGTCCCTGAGAATGCGACTGCGCGGTGGGAGTGCTGGGAGCGCCCCAACCCCAAGGCACGCCTTGGCCGCAGACAGTTGAAGAAGCGGCCGCGACGGTTGCGAGGCTGGCGGCGAGGAGGAGAGTCGTGGTGCATCGTTTTCGCATACGAATCTCGTTCCGTTCTTACGCCGGCGAGGTCATCGCGGCATGCCACGCATTGCTTGCCGCCGAGTCTCCCGGTCGATGATTCGACGCAGGAGCTCACGGCGGAGTTGCTCGCGTTCCCGATTGGTATCTGATGTGTTTGTTCTCGCCGAATCGACCATGAGAGTGCTCGAGTAAGTGATCATAAAAGCGTCTCCTGCCGTCGTGCGACGTCCGGCCTTCGCACGAACCTTATTCACGCAATTGGGGAGATCGTCAGGTGATCGGCTTGGAAAGCAGCCAAAACTTTCTGGCCTTCGCCATCAGCACAACCCGCACAGTCGCCCACGCGGAGCCGACCAGATTCCTCTGCCGCTTTTTTGGCCCATTCAGCCCGAAGCCGTAGATGGCGACACAGAGAATCCCTCGGCACGCAGCCGTTGATCCAGGGCGATCACGTGGTCGCGATCGGCTGTTTCAACCGTCACCTTCACGCTCACTGAAAAGACATCCGGCCCAGAGAACGTGCGGTCGTGAGTGATCTCTTGAACGCTCGCGCCGGCAGCGGCGATACAAGCGGTGAGTTTGGCGATGCCGCCTGGGCGATCGCTGACTTGCGTGGTGAATCGCCAGAGCCGGCCGTCGGCGGCGAGCCCGTGGTCGATCACGCGGCCAAGGATCGTGAGATCGATGTTGCCTCCGCAGAGCAAGAGCACCACGTTCCTGCCTTTGAGTTCTGAAGACTCGTCGTGCAGCAGCGCCGCCAATGCTGCGGCTCCCGCTCCTTCCACGACTGTTTTTTCGAGTTCGGCCAGCCGCAAGACGGCCAGCGACAGCGTTTCCTCGCCAACGGAAACAACCCTATCCACCAGCGGTGCGGCAATCGCAAACGATAGATCTCCAACTTTGCCCACGGCGAGCCCATCGGCCAATGTGGGGCCAGTGGCCACCTGCGTCGGACGGCCGGCAGCCAGCGATGCGCTCAAACTGCCTGCGGCCGCGGGTTCCACCGCCACAATCTGAATCGCCGGCTTGAGGCTCTTGGCTACGAGCGCCACGCCCGCCAGCAAACCAGCGCCGCCGGTGGGTACGACGATGGCCTCCACCTCGGGCACATCTTCAAGAATTTCAAGCGCCATCGTGCCCTGCCCGGCAATCACTCGAGGGTCGTCAAACCCATGCACGCGGTTCAAGCCCTCGCGATCGGCGATGCTCACGGCCAGCCGGCGGGCATCGTCGAATGTCTCTCCCTCCAGAATGACCGTGGCCCCCAGCCGACGGCACGTAGCCACCTTCACCAAGGGTGCAAATCGAGGCATCACAACGGTCACGGGAATGCCGAGCAATTTGCCGTGGTACGCCAGACCCAGGGCATGGTTGCCAGCCGAGGCAGCCACAACGCCCCGCTTTTTCTGCGCATCATCCAGCAAGAGCAGCGCATTGCGGGCCCCGCGTTCTTTGAACGAACCGGTGCGCTGCAAGAGGTCCAGCTTGCACCAGATTTGAGCACCTGTGAGAAGTGAAAGCGGCACGCTCGGGGGACAGGGAGAACGGTAGATCCCCGAGCGAATCCGTTGGTGCGCCTCGCGGACATCGTTGAGCGTGACGGTGTTCATAAGCAGCACAATGAGAATGAAGTACGATCAAGGGCGGAAGCGTTTAGGATCTATTATGAGATGCGTGGTGATGGATCGGCAGGCTGGCCCTTGGGATGCATCCGCTGGGGCTTGTGAAATGCCCGCACATCGATCCACTCCATGCCGGCGTTTTCTGCTGCGGCGATGCCCAGATCGCTGTCTTCCCAGACCACGCAGCGATCCGGCCTCGCGCCCAACCGCTTGGCGGCCTCCAGAAATGGCTCGGCGTCGGGCTTGTGGCGAACTGTGTCTTCGCTGGCCACCAGCGTGTTGAAGCAGTCGGCAACGCCAACATGCGAGAGAATCTTCAGGCAGACGTGGCGGTGGCCTCCTGTGACCACACCCATCGGAATCCGGCCCTTATTGCGAAGCACCACATCCACAACCGGATCGATGGCTTCGATATGTTCCAATTGCGAGAGAAAAGCCTCCTCCTTCATCTCGGTACCGCGATCGAGGTCAATCTGGAGGCCATTTTCCTGGGCCAGCGTGGCCAGTATGGTGCGCGTCGGTCGGCCGCCGAGAGCGTAGAAGCGGTTCTCGTCAAAGACGATGCCATGAGCCTCGGTCACATGCAGCCAGGCTCGGTAGTGGGCAGGCATGGTGTCGGCCAATGTGCCGTCGCAATCAAAGAGCAAAGCATCGTAGGTTTGGAGGTGCCACATAGAGATCACTCAACGAAAAAAGAGCCCGGCAAGAAACTCGCTCGCCGTGCCGAGCAGGCGATGGATCGGGATTGTATCGTGCCACTGGCAATCGGTGGTCCAGTGTGGCGGATTGCA
The DNA here is from genome assembly GCA_903877395.1 of uncultured Planctomycetaceae bacterium. Lineage (GTDB taxonomy): Bacteria > Planctomycetota > Planctomycetia > Pirellulales > UBA1268 > BAIKAL-G1-2R. The sequence continues at coordinate 3,920 of CAIRDU010000412.1, read as the reverse complement.
GCGGTTGTAGGCGTTGATTGAGGGTGTGGCCTAGAATTCCACGGCCCTGAGTGTGGCTCCCTGCGGTGGAAAGTAAACTAGTGTTATCTGGCAGACTGTTTTGCCGCACGAGTTTACCGCAAGGTTTTGCCGCGTTTTGCCGCCAAGGGTTCCCTCTATGCAACTCCCCGCTATGGGCCTACGCGGCCGGTTCCTTTGGCTCGGCATTGGACCGGCGGTGCTCATTCTATCGGCCGTGCTCTTTGCGAATTTCATGCGGATGCAGTCGCTCGTGCTCTCGTTTGGCCAGGAATTGCTGCGTGATCGGGTGACGCTGGCGGCCACGCAAATGAGCAGCCATCTCAACAATCCACTGGCCGAAACTGCAGCTGAGTCTGCGGCCAGCCAGTTGAAAACGATTAAGACGCAGCAGGCTTTGCTCGGTTGGCACGCAGAACTCTTTCTCCTGAGCGATTCTGGCGACGTCATTGCCAGCACGGTGCAAAGCCCCGACATGCTCGGCCAGCCAATCGGCGCAACTCCCTACGCTGCGGTTTTCGAGAAGCTTGCCAACGCCTCCGACCGAGGCGTTCGTGGGCCCGATCCGAAGTCGGCTACGGCCTGTCTCTACGCCATTGCGACAGTGCCGGCGAATTCGTCGGCTCTGGCGATACAGATTCCTCAGAGCGACATTCTGTCTCGCGTGCGAGAGACGCTTGCGATCTCTGCGGGCCTAGCCGCCGGAGGCATGGCGTGCGTGCTGGGCCTGATCGCGTGGTTCACGTGGAGCATCACCCGTCGGATTGCAGAGGCTGCCGCAGCATCCAAGCGAGTGGCCGCTGGCGATCTCACTGGCTCCATCAACATGCGAGGGAGCGACGAAACGGGCCAATTACTTCGCGATATCGGGAGCATGACCGACAGCCTCCGCAGCATCGTTGTGCAGGTGAAGCGATCGAGCTTCGATTTAAACGCTACTTCCAAGCAGCTTTCTGCTGCTGGCCGCCAACAGGAGGCAGCGATCGGGTCGTTGGGGGCGAGCACAAGCGAGGCTGCGGTGGCCAGTCGGCAGATTGCCGTCACGGGGCAGGAATTGCTCGGAACCATGAACGAAGTAGCGGGAGTCGCCACCGAGACGGCGCAGGTGGCCGACCTAGGCCGGGAGAATCTGACGAGCATTGGCGAGACGATGGCGCATTTAGAGCAGTCAACAGCCAACTTTTCGCAGCGTCTTGCGGTGATCCGCCAGCGGGCCGAAGACATCAACATGGTGATCACCACGATTACCAAGGTGGCTGACCAAACCAACCTGCTCTCGATCAACGCGGCGATTGAAGCGGAAAAGGCGGGCGACTACGGACAGGGATTTATCGTGGTGGCCCGCGAGATCCGTCGACTGGCCGATCAGACGGCAGTGGCCACACTCGACATCGAACGGCTCGTCGAGCAGATGCAGCAGGCCGTGGGGGCTGGCGTGCTAGAGATGGATGCGTTTACCGCCGAGGTCAAAATAGGCGTGTACCGCGTGGCTGGGATCAGCGTGCAGTTTGCCGATGTGATCGATAAGGTGCATGGGCTGACGGGCCGGTTTGAGCATGTCAATAACGGCATGCAGGCCCAGGCCTCGGGGGCGCAGCAGATCACCGAGGCCCTAATGACGCTCACCGAGGGCTCCCGCACCGCAGCCGAGGCGTTGAGGGATTTCCAGCAAGCCTCACAGCACATGGCGCATTCGGTGGAAGGGCTCACCGAAACGGTCGGCCATTTTCGCGTGGACGCCCCGGGCACAGCGAGCGATCTCATTCCAATAGGATAAGTGAATGGATTCAATTCTTCCCGAACACCACGCGTATTGTTTGGGATGACGACTGCGTAAGCCTGCGTGAGGGGGCCATCGCGAGTGCGTGATCGGCCGCCTGCTCCTCCATGGCACGGGACATCGCTGCTCCGACCCACGTCTCACGGCACGTCCGGTGGGGTGCGAGTGAATTTCCTCGCGTTTCGGGCTGGGTGGGCGATCTGGGCAGTCTTCTTGATCGCTGCGGATTCCGGGCTCTCTGCTGAAAAGTCTCATGGCGTGGAGGGCGGCGAGTCGATCAATCCTGACGATCATGCCGGTTTTTCCGCGCGGGGAATGCCCTGCCCGGTTCTCCGGTGAACGCCATGGATACGACCCCTATGAAAAACACTGCCCAGCGTTATGGAAAACGGGCGACCGCGAGGTTGCGGGCTATCCGTTGTAAGGCGGCTAGCTGGCAACGAACCGCCCGCAGAGCGATCACGTTCATGCTCATCGCAGGCTGCGTGGCAGAGATGCCTTCGCGGGCGTTTGCGCAGCAGATGGGTCAATCAGCCATGGCCCCTGCTGGAGGTGTTGTGAATCGGGCGGTTGCGGGCCTGCAGGATCTCAATGCCAACGGGCCTGGTCTCTTCTATTACGGCATCAATGCGGCCGACCAAGGCTTGGGCTACAACGGCAGTTACATGACATTTGGCGGATTTATTCCATATTCCGAAGACGATCTGGGCGGGTTCTGGTCGGCCGATATACGGAGCCATCTCTCTGGTTACGGCGGATTTTTCTCAAACGTTGGCTTTGTACGCAAGCAGTTTATCGGCGGAGCGATCGGTGGCATCGGCGTCTACTGGGATTACGACGGCGATCAAAGTCAATACCCGCTCAATGGGTCCTGCGGCACAGGCCAGCTCGGCCAGTTTGGTCACACCTACAATCAGGTGGGGATCAGCGGCGAGTTTCTCACCGACTTTGGCAACTTACGGTCCAACGGCTACATCCCTGTGGGCACCACGGCTTACACGGCGGGAGCGATTGGATCGCCCTTTTACCAGAACTACGCGATGTGCCAGTATGGCCTCGATGCGGCGTTGGCCGGTGCTGATCTGGAAGTGGGTGCGTATATCCCAGGCCTCTCTGATTGGGCGGGCATGGTGAGTGTGGGTGGATATGCCTACGGCAATACGCAATCCCAATGGTCGCATGGCACGCAGGCAAACCAAGCCGTTGTGCCGTACTTCGGCGGCGTGTACACGCGACTGGATATGACGTTCCTGGAAAACTGGGATTTCTCGCTGCAGTACAACAACGACAGTGTTTTCGACTCGACAGGCTTTGCGAGGCTCACCTATCGCATGGGCGGCAGCCGTCGCCGCAATGTGCCCGATCAGATGGAGCAACCGATGATGCGCAACGAGCACATCGTCAGAGACCACAAAACCCCCGAGTTCGCGATCAACCCAGCCACGGGCGCCCCGTGGCGTGTTGTGCATATCAACAATACTGCTGCAGCAGGCGGCAATGGCAGCGTAGAACGTCCGTACAGCACGATCGCCGCTGCCGACACGCCGACTTCCGCGGGTGGCGTCGCTGGCGCTCCTGAAACGATCTTCCTCGTGAATCCTGGCAACGGCACTGCCACAGGCTACGACACGATGTTCTCGCCGCTGGCCGCCAATCAATACTTTGTCGGTGATGGGTTGCCGTTTGTGGTGCCCACAACATGCTGCGGTCTTCTGGATATTGCCACGCTCTCCACAGGCACGCCGCTGCTGACCAATCCAACTGGGGCCAGCATCGAAATAAAGAATGGACTGGTCGTCAACAATTTCAACTTCCAAAAATCGGCCATCGGCATTCTGGGCACAGGCAACCTGTCCAGCGGCATTGCACGGGGCGGCTTGCCGCTTCCGTACAACTCGCTCACTGGCGTCTCGGTCGTGAACAATGTCACCATCAGCGGCACCGGCACGCCAAACCAAAAGGGCATCTTCATCGACAACGCCACAGGCGGCGCCGATTTCCGTGCCGTTTCCATAAGCGGCATGACGGCCGGGGCCGTTGTGGTGGACAGTGGCGATCCGACAATCGACTTTAGAGAAGGCTCGATCACAAACAGCGCCGACAACATACTCCACGTGAATGC
>CAIRDU010000411.1 GCA_903877395.1 uncultured Planctomycetaceae bacterium | reverse complement strand
CGGAGCATAGCGTCCCGTACCTCAATAATCAGCTTCACTCGCAGCCGTTGCCCCTGCAGGTCATCACCTGGCCCAACTGGTCGCGTCGGCTCGATCCTTGCCACGCAATCCATACGCCTCCAACGCTGGAGTTGAATCTGTGCCGCTCGAATGATTCGCACAGGATCGGTTTCCCGGCTGGGTATCAGCAACACACGGAGCGACTGGCACACCGCACACGCGCCAGCAAAGCGATGATACACACTCGCGATCGACTTTCTCATCCGTGAATTCCCTTTGGATTTGATGTGACGTTCCCTGTAGTGCCTTTCCGATTGCTGCCGCTCGCATCTGCACTGCAGATGTGTGCGGGGGCCCTGACCTGAGCTCATGAAATTCGCGTAGAGCCACGTTTGGGTCTGCGACTTTCAACCGGTTCCACTGGTAATGACGAGAGAAACCCTGTTGAGGGGCAAAAGGATCGCCAACTGTCTAGACTCCGGGTTTCGACGGCCTCTCTCGACCGCAGGCTGCACAGCCCAACGCAATCGACTTCTGGTATGCCACCGAACACCCCACAACCCGTGCAAATGAAGCCCGACGAACCAGACGACTCGCTCTCTGTGTTGCTGTCGGCATGCCTGGCACAACTGGCAGCGGGCGACCTTTCGGCCCGAGACCGAATCATCGAACTGTGCAGCGAACGCCTGCGGACTTTGGCCCATCGGATGCTCGCTCGCTTCCCCAACGTGCGCCGCTGGGAAGACACAGACGATGTCTTCCAAAACGCCGCTATGCGACTTCACAGGTCGCTGGGCCAGATGAAACTCGAGCCGCCACGTTCAATCATGGCTATCGCGGCCACACATCTGCATCGCGAACTCATCGATCTGGCTAGGCATCACTCCGGCCCCACTGCCTATGCAGCCAACCATGGCACCAACGCAATGCCCGGTCGAGGTGCCGACGGTGCTGAGAAGTGGTTCATCGACCAGGCTCTCGCCCCAGAACCTGATCTCGCACGCTGGACGCTTTTTCACGAATCGATCGAGGGCCTCCCTGCCGATCACCGCGAGATTTTTCATTTAGTGTGGTATCTGGGCGCCGACCAAAAAACCATCTCACAGCTGCTTGGCTGCTCGGAACGCACTGTCAAAACCCGATGGCGTGAAGCCCGCGAAGCGGTCAAGGCATTCCTCGCTGGCAGCACACCCGAGTGAACTGTCTGAACCTCAACGAGCATTTGGATTTTTCGAACCCTCTGATCCGGTCATCGCTGCAGAAGCCCATCAGAGAAAAAGCCACCGCGAGGAGACTTCTGCCATTCGGGAGCCATTTGCGGCATAGAGGCCTGTGGGGCTACCCGGACTTCTCGTTGGCTGACGCCTCGGGCTGGGAGGAATTACGGGCGTATGCCTCGCCCCAACCGGCTCGCTCATCGGACAGCTTTTTTAGGAGGCGCAGCAGCCGGCACATCCAACATTCGCCAGCGGAGTTTTTGAATGCGTGCTGTTGTGGCATACGTGGCAATACCCAGCGGCTTCGATGGAATTAACTCGTCGCGGATTGAAAGCCTGCGGTCGTTGAGCGACTGATCGACTAACTTTTCGTCGTCGATAAAACATTGGATGCGATCCGGAGTCACACGCACGGCAATCGCATACCAACGGCCATTCTTAAAGCCTCGAAACTGCGTGGTGTCGTTGTTGGCTGCATCGAGGCCATCGACACTCGAAAGGCCCACCACACCGCCACCCCACCCGCCTACGATGAGGCTGCAGGGATGCTCGCCAACAGGAAACGTCAGGCCGCAAAAAAAATCAGTGCCGTCGACGCGTTGCGCCTCCAACGCAATCTCGTAGTGTTGACGGGGAAATGGCTTTGACCACGTGATCCCAGTGAGATCCGAACCCATTGCGATTCGAATCGCCCCCTCCTCCACGGTCACTTCCCCTTCTCCACCAAATGCCGTGGGCTTCCAGCCGCCAAGCGTAGTGCCATCGAAGAGCGGCTCCCAGCCGGCCGCTTGGCGCGCACGATCGCCGCCGGGCTGTGCAGCGGCCACCGGCAGCAGAACGCTCACACAGCCCGCCGCCACCGCCAAACAAAGCCCCGCTAACCGCCCGCTGTGGCCGATCGTTCGCTGGCCAAAGCGTCGCTGTGTTTTCAGGCAGACAGTAATTTTCTGATGTGCCATTCGCATTTCCTTTCCACAAAAGCTGCTATCAACGCGGCGTACTCGAAGGCGCTGTTTGCTGCGGTGTGATTTCCAAGACGACTCGCTGTGCGCCAGCCTGCGATGCATAGACTGTGCGAAGAGCCGCGACGATTCCGGCAGCATCCACCGACACTGCTCGTGCCTGCGTATCATCGTAGGCGATGTCCAGCACGAGCGACTGAATGTTGCCGTCAAAGATCAGTCCGACCAGTTCGCCCTGCCGGCTCACCACCGGGCTGCCCGAATTGCCGCCTATGATGTCGGCTGTGCAGGCAAAGTTAAACGGCGTCCTGAGAAATCCTTCGTTCTGCTCCAGAGTGGGCCGCAGATCCAGCCACCGTTTGGGAAGGTTAAACGGCGGCGTGTCGCGTTTGGCACGAGCCCGCTGAAACAAGCCAGCGAACGTGGTGATGGCAGGAATGCGTTGGCCATCCTGCTCGTATCCTTTCACCGTACCGAATGCAAGACGCAGCGTGAACGTAGCATCTGGATAGACCGCTGCTCCTGCGGCCGCAAACTCCGCCTGCGCGATCTCGGCGTGCGACTGCCGCTTGATCTCGCTGGCCGTTTCAACCACCTTCCGCAGCGATCTGGATTCCATGTCAATGATCTTGGCGAGGCTGAGCATGCTGTCGTCAGAGGCATCCACAGCCGGCTTGCCACCAGCTACCAGAGCTTTGCGGCCATCTGGACGGGAAGCCTGACCGGCCACGACCGCACGCGTGCCAAGGGTCGTGCCGCGCACACACTGCGCCGCTCTGGCCCGCGGAGACTGGCCAGCCAAGACTCGCTTGACCAGTGGATCCTCATTCCCCAGCTAGACATCTAAGAATGTCAGCGAATCGGCCAGTTTCACCGCCTCGAAGGCATCGTAGATTGGTTCGTCGGAAAAGAGTTGCTGCTCCAACGACTCTCGATTGGAATCGCGATATTCCCGCAAACGCTCGCCGCTGGGTTTCGATGCTTCGTCTGCAATACGGAGGATCGTACGGGCGTTTCCAAAATACTGGCTGTTGAAGCCAACAGCGGCCTCGAGCAAATTGTATCGCAGGGCCACTTGTGCGTTGGTATCCTCGGCCTGTTCGATCTTCTCGAATGGTGTGGCTCGCGGTGGCCCGCCAGCGGCGGTTGCTTGCGCGGCGAGGATCTGTCGCAGTCCCTGCTCGGCCTGCGACTTGCGTGCCATGGTGTTTGGATCCAGCAGGCCAGCCAGAATGCCCTCGCGATTCTTGCGCCCATTTTGAACGCCAAACAGATCGCCCATCGCCTGCCTCGCCTCTTCTGGCCCCTCTCCACTGAAGCTGCCCAAGAGCACCTCTAATCGATTGAGTACCCCCAGCGTGAATGGAATCTGACGGTCTCGCATCGCTGTCAATTCTCGCAGCGTGCTGGCCCGATCGGTGTGGCCGGGGTGGCCCGATACAAACACAAGTTCCCCCTGTGCAACCGACTGCTTGCTCCACGCCAAATGGTGCGGCACCACGGCGGGCTGTCCGTTTTCATAAACGCGAAAGAAGCAGATGTCGAGATTGTAACGTGGGAATTCAAAATTGTCGGCATCGCCGCCAAAGAACGCAATCTGCTGCTCAGGTGCAAACACGAGCCGCACATCGGTGTATTTTTTCAGCCGATAGAGATGGTACTGCGCTCCTTGATAGAGCGTGATGACATCGCTTCGCAGGCCCGTTGCCGCAAGCGATTCCTTCTCAATCGATGCCATTGCGGCACGCCTCGCGGCAAAGGCGTCCTCCGGGTTGAGATCGGGGGCAACCGCCGCCCCAATCCTCGCGGTGACATCCGCAATCGATATCAGCACGTTGAGTTCTAGATCAGAGCAGCGGAGTTCGTCCTCGAGGGTTGCCGCTGCAAAGCCGTCGCGATAATAGTTGTGCGACGCATCGCCAAGCTTTTGAAGACTGTCGGCGCCTACGTGATGATTGGTGAGCACGAGCCCCTTGGCCGACACAAACGATCCTGATCCACCGGAGTTGAACCGCACCGATGACTGTTGCAGGTGGAGCAGCCACTCTTTTGAAAGGGTCCCGCCCGGAAGCTGTGCGCCGTAATCCTTCTTGAGTCGCTCCAGCGGCGGATGGTTCAACAGCCACATGCCTTCATCGGCAAACGTGGCCCCGCAGCCCACCAATAAGCCGGCCAGGAAACTCATCGGCCAGAACAAGGGGCGGCAGATCGCAGGCATAGTGGATTGTCCTGAGGATGACAGAGGTGCGAGGGATTGATACTTGTCCGACAGGCATTCCTACCGAAACTGGATCTCCAAGATAACGAAAATCCGGCCGACGCCCCAAAACGGCCACTTGTCATACTCAGTGCACGCATGTACACTTGATATCGAAGCCACAACAACCCCCCGCACGATGGGCTGTTTTCTGACTGCAGGGCTTCTCTGAAGCCCTGCATGGATTGACCTGCTTTTCATAAAAAGCGAATCAAAGCCCTCCACATTCCAACCAAAGGACCAACACCCATGCTTGCCCGACTCCAGACGTTTTCGCTGGTTGGAATCGATGCCGTGCCCGTCGACGTGGAAGTGGATGTGTCCGCCGGTTCGCTCCCATCGACCGTGCTTGTCGGGTTGCCAGATACGGCTATCCGGGAAAGCACTCACCGGGTAGCTCGCGCCATGGTGAACTCCGGATTCAAGCGTCCCAACGATAAGATTGTGGTGAATCTGGCGCCGGCCGAACTGCCCAAGCAGGCTGCCACATTCGACCTGCCGATCACGCTGGGCATTCTGGCAGGCAGCGGTCAATTTTCATCGGATCGCTTCAACGACTATGCGGTTGTTGGCGAGTTGTCGCTTGAGGGATTGACTCGCCCAGCGCGCGGCACCCTCTCGATGGCTATCACTGCTGCCCGGCAGAAAAAACTCCGCGGCGTGGTCGTGCCGGCGGCCAGCGCCACAGAGGCAGCCGTTGTGGAAGACATCGAAATCATTCCCGTCTCGACGCTCATTGAAGCGGTGCAGTTTTTTGCCGGCGATCTCCAGATTCCACGATCACCGCCCCGCATGACCGAGTGGTTTGAGCGGTTTGCCGCGTATGACATCGACTTCGCCGATGTACGCGGGCAGGAGGCCGCAAAGCGTGCGATCTGTGTGGCCGCTGCGGGCGGCCACAATGTAGCCATGCTGGGCCCTCCTGGGGGTGGGAAAACAATGCTGGCCAAGCGAATCCCCACAATCCTGCCTCAGCTCTCGGCTGCCGAATCAATCGAAACGACGCGCATTTATAGCGCCCTAGGGATGCTCTCGGTAGGGCAGCCGCTCCTCGCAACGCGTCCCTTCCGCGCTCCGCATCACACGATTAGCGAAGCTGGCCTCGTGGGCGGCCGATCGACCCCAATGCCGGGCGAGATCAGCCTCGCACACAACGGAGTGCTTTTCCTAGACGAACTACCAGAGTTTCACAGACGCACGCTGGAAGTGCTTCGGCAACCCTTAGAGGATGGCTTCATGACCATCAGCCGTGCAAAATCGACGAGCAGTTTTCCTGCCGACTTCATGCTGATCGCGGCGTTGAATCCTTGCCCATGTGGCTACCGCGGGGACCCTAGACGCGAGTGCCAGTGCACCGTGCCGCAGGTCGAGCGATACATGAGTAAGATTTCCGGGCCACTGCTCGATCGAATCGACATTCATCTGGAGGTGCCGGCGGTGCCGTTTCGCGAACTCTCGGCCTCTCGCACAGGAACATCCAGCAGCCAGATGCGTGAGGCCGTACTGGTAGCCAAACAACGGCAGTCGGAGCGACTCAAGGGTCTTTCCATTCGCTCCAATGCCCGCATGTCGAGCCGGCAGATTCGAGAGTTTTGCCCGCTGGGATCCGCTGCCATTGAGTTGATGCGTGCTGCGGTTACCGACCTTGGGTTGTCGGCCCGTGCGCACGACAAAGTGCTGCGGGTGGCTCGCACGATCGCTGACTTAGACGGCTCGGACGCAATCGACTGCGGCCATGTAGCCGAGGCCATCAGCTACCGCGTGCTCGACCGCGGCGCATGGACGTGAGGCGAACGGGGCTCTACTTCTGACACGGTCTAGAATCAGAGCCCATGAGCAGATGTGATTTGTGGCTGGTGATTCGCCACCCATTGTCATACACTTTCTGCAATCGGCTGGAGGCCCTGCTCTCCAACGATTCGGGGCAGGCTCGCGTGGAACGGGACGACAAGCGATCGGCTGTCACAATCGTCCGGACTCGCGGTAGAATCACCGTGACCCCAAAAACGTTTGCGCCCCCGTGGCCCTCGTCTGGCTTTATTCGCACCCAAGTTTTTTATGACAGACCCGATTGCATCTGCTAGGCATACTGTTCCCTATCCCGCGTCTTGGCCCCTGCCTTACAGGCTCCTCGTCGCCGCTGCGATTCTGGCCGGCTTGGGACTGGCTTTCTTGGCCGTCGATCTATCGGTGGCTCAGTGGTGCAAAACGGATCCCATCCCGAAACCGCTTTTTCGAGTAACGAACCTTTCGGAATTGCTTGCCCACAGAACGGACGTCGCCATCTTGCTCTTCAGGGCGATCTGGAAAGAGTTCCTCAACGTGGTGGACTTTGCGGAGGTGTTTGCCCAAGGAACGGGCGTTGCCATCTTGCTCTTCACGGTGCTCTGGCTGGATCCGTCGCTTTCATTCCCGTCGCTCCGCTGGCCGGCCGTCCGCTGGCCCTCATTGCAGCCGCGGGCAGCGCAACAGAATTTCGCTCGGCTGATCGGCGCAGCGGCGGCAGGGGGCCTCCTCACAGACGTCCTCAAATTTCTAATCGAACGCGTGCGGCCGCGGGCCGCCGATCTCACTGATCTCCTAGCACACGGATCCGTGTTTGATACATTCGGCACCTCTTCGCTGGTAGCAGCGAAGAGTCACTCCGACTTGCACAGCTTTCCGTCGGGGCATGCGGCGGTGGCAGCGGGTTTGGCGGCAGGTTTGGCCTGGAAATATCCCAGAGGCATGCCGCTATTTGCTCTCTTTGCCGTGCTCGCGAGTCTGCAGCGGGTGGCTACGCAGGCCCACTATCCAAGCGATACTTGCTGGGGTGCAGCGTGCGGGCTGTTGGGCGCTGCAGTTTTTCTGGGCCGGCAGCCTCCTGCGAAACAAGCGTCGCCGTTGAGCCTCTGACATTTCCCTATGAGCGACTGTAGCGATCACCTGACGCGCGGTCTTTTTCTATAGCTATTTCAGCCGTTTCTCAACGTTTTTAGGAGACGATTTGGCAGTGTGATCTCATTCCTGCTAATGTGTTCAAAAGAAATATCCCGTTCCCCAAGAAGTTGATAGTGCCAGTCATGCCAGTGAAGCGAACCAAGAAAGTCCCGAAAGACACATTCGCCACGGAGCCTTCCGTAGGGGAGACCGGCTCTGTAACAGCTGCGGCTTCTGAGGGGGACTCAAAAGCCAGTAGGGCCACTAAACGTGTGCTGCTAGTGGATGACGACGTAGAAATTCTTGAGTCGATGCGAACCGTCTTGGAATCAAAAGGCTATGAAATTTTGATCGCCCGGGATGGCAATCAGGGACTCGTGATGGCTGAAAAAGAGGATCCCGATTTGGTAGTTTTGGATATGATGATGCCCAAACGGAGTGGTTTTCTTGTGCTGGAGAGATTGCGTCGTAGCCGCACGGTTCCCGTTCGCGTGATCATGATCACGGCCAACGAGGGAAGCCGCCACAAGGCCTATGCCGAAATGCTCGGCGTCGACGATTACATCCGCAAGCCATTTGCCATGGATCGCCTTTTGGAAAGCGTGCAACGCTTACTTTCCTAGGCTGGGCTCTTTCTTGGGCCGTGCGATCGACGCTCGCTGTTGGTGCAGGCAGGATGGGCGAGCTGCGAAGGAAAGTGTTGCGATTGACCGGCTTCGAGCCACGCGCTACATTCCATCGGTCACTTCAAGTAGAGACGTTTTTAGGACTGCATCCGTGGCTCCCGACTCCCCATTTTCACAGCGAGTTCTTGCAGCAGGCCAGCCGGTTGGCGTTGCTGGGCTGCCAAATGGTCGCGACGATCTCAAGGAACGTGTTCGCGACGCAATCGACATCGTGGATCTTGTAGGGACATACATTTCCTTGCGTCGCGCTGGCAAGGCCATGGTTGGAATCTGTCCGTGGCACGAAGACTCCCGCCCCAGTTTCCAAGTCAACCCGGAACGCCAAACCTTCCGCTGCTGGGTGTGCAATATCGGTGGCGATGCCTTCAACTTTTTGATGCGGATGGAGAAGCTTGAGTTCCGTGAAGCCCTTGAGCACCTCGCCGCACGTGCCGGAATCGAGATCCAGCGTGGCAAAAGCGGCCTCCCGCCAGATCAGAAAACAGCTCTCTACAGAGCAATGAGTTGGGCGGCGGAACGATTTCACGAGTGCCTCCTGCATTCCCCCGAAGCGAAGACAGCCAGAGACTATGTTTTTGCCCGAGGCCTCACGGCCACCACGATTGAGCGATTTCAGATTGGCTATGCACCTCCTGGTTGGGATTGGCTCCTCAAGCAGGCGTCAGCCTCAGGCATTTCGGCCGACCATTTGGCACGCGCTGGCATGGCCGTGGAACGCCAAGAGCGGGCCGGACAGTCTCGCAGCGGCTTTCCAACGAGTGGCCACTACGATCGCTTCCGCGATCGCGTGATGTTTCCGATCCGGGATCCGCTTTCTCGATGCGTTGCATTTGGCGGTCGCGTTTTGCCTGGGTCGGCTCCAGACTCTGCCAAGTACATCAACTCTCCGGAGACGGTGCTGTTTTCAAAGAGTTCGATGCTCTATGGCCTCGACACAGCCCGAGAGGCGATGAGCCGTTCCAAACGAGCCATTGTCGTTGAGGGGTATACCGATTGCCTTGCCGCCCGTCAGGCAGGCATCGATGACGTGGTGGCCGTGCTGGGCACAGCACTTGGTCAGCGGCACGCCAAACTGTTGCGACGGTATGCCGATCGCATCGTGCTCGTTCTGGATGGCGACGACGCCGGTCGCCGTCGAGCCGACGAAATTCTGGATGTGCTCTTGGCCGAGCCGATCGACGTTCGGATTGCGAGGCTGCCTACTGGAATCGACCCATGCGACTTCGTTCTCACGCACGGGCGCGAGGCCTTTGAAACGCTGGTGGAAGCGGCGGTTGATCCGCTCGACTACCGACTCGATGAAGCCGTGGCAACGCTCACCTCCCACGCCAGT
>CAIRDU010000410.1 GCA_903877395.1 uncultured Planctomycetaceae bacterium | reverse complement strand
GGATTACGAACGAAGGCAAACTTGAACAACCCGGCGAAAACGCTTGCTGTCAACTGTTGCTGCAGCGTCTGTGCAGAGGTACGCAGTCGAAATCGCTTGAGGCGATGCGGCGCGTAGTGGTTGACGTGAATTCCAATCGCGTTGAGTGAGCGATTCATCCAGTGCTGGTCCGCTCTCTCGCCATACTGTGCCAGCGAATGCGTCACGCTTGCACCAGCCGCCTTTGGGATGTGGATAAATGCAAACTGATGCGAGTGAGAAATCAGCATAAAGTCCGGCCGCAATGCCTTGAGTGCCTCCCTTTGCACTCGGAATTCAGGTGGATGATTCTTGATTTTTTGACAGCAGCCAGTCGGGGTCGGCGTGAGTGTCCCAGCTTTGGAGCCTTGAGGGACGGCGCGAGCGGTCCGTGGAAAAAGTCATTCATGACCTTTTTCCACTTGGTTGACCGCTGGAAACGCCGAGGGTTTTGAGCGTTCGCCAGTCGCCGCTTCTTTGCCCATGTTGCCTACGCTGGCAAGGGGCACTCGTTTAGATTGTTTCCCCTCGCACCAGATCCTCGGGAGTCTGGCGGGCCCGCACGAGCCGTGCTTTTCCTGTGTCGATCAGAACCTCGGCTGGCAGCGGCTTGGAGTTGTAGTTGCTGGCCATCGCAAAGCCATAAGCACCGGCTATCTCAATCACCAGATAATCACCGACAGAGGCGCACGGCAGGAAGCGGGTCTCAACAAAACCGCCATCTTGCTGCGTGAAGATGTCGCCCGATTCGCACAATGGGCCGCCGACGGCAACCTCTTCAAATTGTGTGTCGCCTGCATCAATATGCGTTGCAGTCAGATGCTCAGGACAAAGACTCATCGGATGCCATGAGCCGTAGAGCACGGGGCGGGCTAGCGTATTAAATCCCGCATCGACGAGCAGATATTTGCGAGTTCCCTGGCTTTTAATGGCCCGCACTTCGGTGACCACAAAGCCCGACTCGGCGGTGAGATAGCGGCCGGGTTCGATCTCCAGTCGGATCCGGTGGCCAAATGCAGCTTCCAGCTTTTTGCGAGTGGCGTCCCAGAGATGAAAATAACCGACCAGATCGGCATGCACTTCGCCGGGCTTATAGGGCACGGGCAGGCCGCCACCGGCACTGATCATCGTGAGCGACCGGCCAATTTCCATGGCCACTCGTTCGAGCGACTCGGCCACTTCGGCGAGGTGCGATAAATCAGAGCCGCTGCCAATGTGCATGTGGAGCCCGCTCACAGAGAGCCCTGCCCACTCGGCCCGCTTGAGCACCTCGGGAATGTCTTCGTGCCAGATGCCGTGTTTCGATCCTTCGCCGCCGGTGTTTGTCTTCTGGCTGTGGCCGTGACCAAAGCCGGGGTTCACTCGCAGCGTCACGCTGGATCCAGGCACTCGCTGGGCCAGTTGTTCGAGCATATCGGCCGAGCCGCAATTAACATGGATGCCGAGGGAGGCGACCGCATCGAGGCTCTCGCGATCAAAGATGTCGGCAGTGTACACGATCGGGTGCACCGGTGGCAGGCTGTCGGTCGAAGAAGTGCGAGGGGTGTGGGCTGAATAGCCGGCGGCCATCGCGCGGTGGATCTCACCGACGCTCACCGCATCAATCATCACTTCCTCGCTGCGGATCAGATTCAAGACGGCCAGATTCGAGCAGGCTTTTTGGGCGAATCGCACCGTATCCCATCCGGTAAGATCGCGGCAGCGGCGGCGGATCATCTCGGCATCGTAGGCATACAGCGGCGTGCCGTACTTTTTTGCCAAATCGACCACACTCACACCCGCAATCCGATGACGGATGCCATTGCCTGCGGGGGCTGGGTCTTGCGCGTTATGGCGTTCGTTTGGCACGTTGAGGCGTTCGTTTGGATTGAGGCTGGCTGCGCTCACAAAAACTTTTATTGAGTCCAGATGGAAACGGCAAAAAAAAGAGTCGTCGTGGGGAGACACTTCGCCAGCCAAAGTGGCTACCGAGGCACGGGGACTGGAAATCCTGGGGGCAGCGGAATGGCACGTGCATCCGGGTTGGCCCGTCCATTACGCCCACCCCATAGCGAGGCTGCCGCTCGAAGTACGCCGGCATCGGCCAGCAGTTGGGTGGCAACGCCACGCTCAATGGGCCGCACAAACAACTGCACGAGCGCTCGGCCTGTGCCGCCGGCATCGGTGCTCACGGCCCGTTCGGCTGCTGCGGCCAACAGGGCTTTCTCGCCCTGTTCGTCAGCCATTCCCTGCTGGACCGCGTACGCGAGCATGCGATCCATGGCTACCTGCAACGCTGCCACTGGCTTGGAATCGGGATCAACCACACCATTGGCTTTGAGTATTTTCTCCAGCCGTTGCTTTGGGTCCCCACCGGCCATCACAAACACATACTCTGGCGCAACGGCCAGCGTGATGTCGAGCGACGGACCCAACTGCTCCGCCGCATCACCAGCCAGATCGATCGCAATCGTATGCAGATTTGCTGCGCCGACCTTGCCGGAATTGAATGTCACGGCCACCTCGGCCGGCAGCGACGATTTTTTCTCCAGAAGTTGCTTGACCCGCTGCTCTAGGGCTACGCCGTCTTTCACTCGCAGGCCCGTCGTGAACGGAGGTATCGGCGTTTCTTTATTCGCGGCACTCGTATCGACTGTCATTGCGATCTCGATAGTGCCTGCAGAGATCATCGCCGAGAACGCTTCGCGAAGCAGGTTAGCAAGCATCTTTGTGAGCGAGTCGTCATCGTCTGGCAGGGCTTTGTCGATGGCTGTGATGATGTGAGGCTGCCATGCGACAGGGATTTTCTGGGCCACATAGCCGCGAATAGCTGCTGGCTTCCCGTCGGCGGAAGCAGGACTGGCAACGGTCAGTGTGGCATTGCCGAGGTTCGCCATTGCAGCGGCAGCTGCCGAGCCGTCAACCATCACAGAGCGGTTTTCTAGGAACACTCGGTTTTGTACGCCATCGATCGTGAGGCCGAGCACCTGTGATTCAATATCGTGCAGATGCTCGAGCGCCGCTGTAAAAGAGGCTGAATCGATGGGCTGACCTTGGGCTGCTGCTGCCTCCGCCGCTTGGTTCATTGCGGCCTCGAGTTGTTTTCGAAGCGACTCCGGAAGACGACTTGGAAACGCTTGAATGCCAATAGAGAAATCTTGGGTTAATGGCTTGATGATGGCTGCGGGATCGTCGACGCCTTTTCCCGTGCCAGGGATTCCGATGATGGCCCAGCCATTATCTTCGATGACCTCCAGAGGAATGCCATTGGGAAGCGTGATGTTGCGAGTGTTATCCGATTGCTGGACGGGGCCTATCACACTTTGCAGTGAGGCGAGCAATGTGTCGAGATTTTTAACAGGTACATATCCGTGCACGGCCACATCCGTGCCATCGGTTGTGACGACCACTCCCAGCGGACGCTGCACATCCAAGCCGACCAAGCCTTTACCCTGCGTGGCCACCAGCAGCACCGACTCCACCATCCCGGCTAGGCCAGGAGTGGCGATCTGCGCTCCCAGCCAGCCGAGCTGTTTTTTGAGGTCGCCGTAGCTGTCGCATGCGGCGACCGCCAGCACCTTTCGTTCTGCAGCACTGGCCAGGACAGGCGCCACCACCGACAGGAAAACGGCCAGACCACAGGCCATGGGCGCAAGGGCACGCATAGAAAGAGAGAGACAAAGGAGAGCAATCAATCGACCGAAGTGAATGCGAGGCATCGGACAAATCTCCTGCGAGGCAGTGTGGAGTCGACGGTTTTGCGGCCACGTGAAGCCGTCAGTGTACCAGCCCGCCGGCACAACCTGTATTCTCGACTGGCATGCCACCATTTCCCGATCCGCTTTCCGGCCCGCCATACCGTTTGGAGACGGATTTTGCAGTTCATTCGCGTTCGCTGCGATGGCCTCGTCTACCGGGAATGCTCTATCTGGCAACTGCCGCTACGACGTTTGCTGCTGGAGTGGCTGGCTGGCAGCCCGTGGTGATGGGCATCGACGACCAACTCGCTGAACAGTGTGGGACGCACTGGTTGCGAGGGCTCACGTATATGATAGCCGTGATGGCAGTGCTGACAGCGCACGAAGCAGGCCACTTTATTGCCGCACAGATTCACAGAATCCCAGCCACGCTCCCATTTTTTATTCCGATGCCCGTGTTGCTCACCGGAACGCTCGGCGCGGTGATTGGTATGGAGGGCTCGCGGGCCAATCGCCGGCAACTGTTCGACATTGCGCTGGCAGGCCCGATTGCCGGTCTGGTTGTGGCATTGCCTGTGATGGCAGTTGGCATGATGGTCGGCACAGCTTCGGGCGAGGGTTTTTTTGCGCTCCCGCCGCTGGCCCGCTGGATGCTCCAATTTCTGCGGCCCGATCTATCTCATGCGACGAATATGGATCCCAACGCGCTGTTTATGGCTGGATGGGTTGGCCTACTTGTGACTGGGCTGAACATGATCCCGGTCAGCCAGTTGGATGGCGGCCACGTGAGCTATGCGGTCTTTGGCGAGCGGGGCACGTGGATCGCTCGTGGGATTCTGATAGCGTCGATTGCGGCCATCGTCGTACTGGGCCGCTACAATTGGATCGTGATGGTAGTCGTGGTAACGCTCATGGGTGCCGACCATCCACCGATTCGCGAGGATGGTCGGCCGCTCGGGTGGTTTCGTACAACACTGGGACTTCTCTCGCTGTGGATCCCGATCGTTACATTCATGCCCGAGCCATTGCTGATGCGTTGAATCGCTTTGATGGAACAGGAGGCAGGAGAAAGAGAGGAGACAGGAGGAGAGGAGACAGGAGGAATAGTTCATTCAATTGACGGTGCGGCTCCTCCCTCCCACAATTTGCAGGGCCCATCGAGACTGAGACCG
>CAIRDU010000409.1 GCA_903877395.1 uncultured Planctomycetaceae bacterium | reverse complement strand
GGCCTGCCGCATGACGCGTTCAACCAAAGCCCGATACTGCTCCAATCCCTCGCGACCTTCTTTCATCTGGTCGACTGCCTTGTCGTATTCGTACTGTAGTTGCGCAACTGGATCAGCCGTCCAAAAAAAGTTGGCGACCTTGTTCATCTGCGCCGCAAGCGCCTTCCAGAGTTTTCCCAAGATCATCGGCGGGTTCTCCACAAAACACGGGGTCGGGGAATCGTTCCACAAACGTCATCGTCATACTGCTCAGCCGAGCCAGAGTCAAACGGCGGGTAACTCCCACGCAATCCTCACAACCGGACGGACGTCCTGGGACGCAAAGAGGCTCACTCGAAGCAGCACCTACCGAGTGATCGCGACCGCCGGATGGGCCTTTTGAAAGGCGGCCATGGCTTCGTCAGAAATCTGCGTAAAACTGGCAAAGAGCGTGCGAAGGCCGTCCATTTTGGCCAGTGATGCGAGGGCTGCGTCAGTGAGCTTGGTGCCCGTGACGTTGAGCGTATGGAGCTTGGACAACCCGGTGAGTTGGGCGATCCCGGCATCGGTGACGCGGGTGTTCTGCAGATTGAGTTTCACAAGCGATGCCAACCCGCCGACAGTTTTCATGGCCGTGTCGCCCACGCGGGTGTCCCAGAGATCCAGATCGACGAGTTTGTGGAGACCCGACAGATGCGCCACCCCCTCATCGCCGACACCCGTTTCAGCCAAGTCGAGGAGCACCAGGCTGGAGAGCTTGGAAAGGTGCGATATCCCAGCGTTGCCAACGAGCGTGCCTCGCAGTTCGAGCCGTTTGAGTTTGGTAAGCCCAGACAGATGGGCCAGCCCACTATCTCCTACAAACGTCCGCATCACGTTGATCTCATCCAATGTGGTCTTGTCAGCAAATGCGGTCAACGCCGCATCGGTAATCTGTCCATCCTCGACGGCAAACCCCCTGAGCTTTGGCAAGGAAGCTAGTTTCACAAGGCCTGCATCACTCACGCTGGGGCAACGCAACTTCACTCGTTCGAGGCTATGCAGATGCGCCACATGCTCCAAGCCCGCATCGCTGATCAAAGCGCAGCCCCGCAGATCGAGCACGCGCAGCTGAGAAAGAGGTTTGAGGTGGGCCAGCCCCGCGTCTGTAAAATTGTTGTAGAGCAACACCAACTGCTCCAACCCAGTCAACGATGCCACCGACTCGAGTGCCGCATCGGTAAGATTGGATGAGCGTCGCAGATTGAGCACCTTCAAGTGCGGCAGCTTTGCGAGCCATTTGGCTCCGGTATCGGTGATGTCTGTGTTTTCCAAGACGAGATGCTTGAGGCTCACCAACTTAGAAAGCGATTCCATGCCGAGGTCGGTGATCTCCGCACCCCAGATTTCAAGCGATTCAAGCGACTCGAGCGAAGCCAAGAACCCGAGATCGGCATCGCTGGCTGGCCTATCGGCTAGGTCTATCTTCGACACGCGCCCTTCGGGGTTATAGGCAACGGCCCCGCCTCGAGCCACAACGATTGCAACAGCCTTTGCCTCAACCGACACTGGCTCACTTCCCGCAGCCTTGAGTTGTGACAGAACGCCACCGCCGGACAGCCCAAAAGCCAGCACGAAGCCAGTCGCCATTCTGCAAAAGCGCAGCCCAAATGCCCTTCTATGTTCCGTAGATTGCATAGCTAAAACTTCCCGGTTAAAGGCTTCCAGCCATCGCGATACGTTGGCCGGATGATCGCGGCGACTTCGGGCGCGTTGGTTGCGATCAATTTCACGGGATCCCACTGGATCTTTTTTCCGCTGGTCTCGGGCGCATCGGCTGCCCAGACTGCGAGATTACCGAGCAAGATCGTCTCGGTCAGCGGCCCGCCGTAGTCCGGGAAGTTGGACATGGCCTGCGGCCCACCCTGAATCGCGTTGATCCATTCGTCGAAATGGCCTGGCGACTTTGTAATCTCCAACTCCGGCAACACTTTCCCGCTCTTCAACGAGAAGTTCTTTTCGCAATAGTCACCGGAGGCATAAAGCGTCTCCTTATCCCCGATGACGAGCACGCCGCTGGCAGTCGGCTTAAACGGATGCTCCACTTCCTTCTCTACTGCGTTTTTTTTGACTTCCCCTTTGAAGCCGGCAAAGAGCGACTGATCCGGCAACTTACCGCCGTCGTACCAATGCACGTTGAGGGCCGGTCGGCCGCCGAGTTCCGGAAACTCAAAGTCGATGATCGACCACTTGGGATAGGTTTCTCTGTTGTGGCCGCTGGTCAAAGCTTGCACGCTGGATGGATCGCGGAGATTCAACGCCATGAATGGCATATTGAACGTATGGCATGCCATATCGCCCAACGCACCGGTGCCAAAATCCCAGTATCCACGCCACGCAAACGGATGATAGCCGGCACCAAACGGCCGCATGGGGGCCGGGCCGACCCACGCATCCCAGTCAAGATTTGCTGGCACAATAGCTTCTATAGGCCGAGCGCCTCCTTGAGGCCACACTGGCCGGTTGGTCCAAATATGCAATTCCTTGACCACGCCTAGGGCACCCGACTTGACCACCGCCGCGGTCTGCCGCAGTGATGAAGCGGCTGTGCCTTGATTGCCCATCTGAGTGGCAACCTTCTTTGAGCGGGCGAGTTCACCGAGCAGTCGAGCCTCGGCAATCGATCGGGTAAGAGGCTTCTGGCAAAAGCAGTGCTTGCCCATGTGCATGGCCATCGCGGCGGCGGTGATATGAACGTGATCGGGAGTGCTGATCGTGACTGCATCGATCGATTTGCCCATTTCGTCAAGCATTTTTCGGAAGTCTGAGTATTGCTTTGCACCCTCAAAGGCTTTTTCGCCTCGCTTGAGTTGGTTGGAATCGACGTCGGCAACGGCCACCACTTTGCCCCTCCGGCCCGCGTCAGCCGAATCGCTTTGCCCTTTTCCGCCGATGCCGATGCATGCAAAGCGGATTTCCTCATTGGCACTGACGGGGGGAGTTGCGTCGGCGGCCTGCGACTCTGGAGCAATCCAATACCCGCCGGCGACTGCCGAACCAATCGTGACCGCAGAGCCGGCCGATGCAACTAAAAACTCGCGCCGCGATGGGACTGGCTTGCCACCAGAAGAACTTTTGGAGCGAGCACCGAAACGACCAGCAGAACGAGTTAACCG
>CAIRDU010000408.1 GCA_903877395.1 uncultured Planctomycetaceae bacterium | reverse complement strand
GCTGGAGCACTTCGTCGAGGCGACCGATTGTGCGATCGACCTGCGCTATCATTTCTTCGCCACGTTCGCCCAGGGGGCGAGTGAAGCCCTCAAGGTTCCGAAGATTCCGGTCGGCCGTGTCGACCGTGCCACTGATTCCCTTCACTGTAGCCCTTAATTCCGTGATCATGTCGGGCAGTGCGTCCATCGTGGCCTTCATTTTTTCACGGGCCTGTGGATCCCCCATCACATCGTTGATGTTGTTCATGGCCGTGCTAAACGAATCGAGCGCAGATTCCGTTTTTTTCACCATGTTTTCAAACTTCTCGTCTTTCCCAAGAAACAAACGGTCGAGATTTTGTGACAGTTTGGTCACCGACTCACTGGCCTCGGCAAGCGAGTCGAGCGTGCTCCC
Source organism: uncultured Planctomycetaceae bacterium (assembly GCA_903877395.1). Lineage (GTDB taxonomy): Bacteria > Planctomycetota > Planctomycetia > Pirellulales > UBA1268 > BAIKAL-G1-2R. The sequence continues at coordinate 1,750 of CAIRDU010000408.1, read as the reverse complement.
GAATTTTGGTTCGAGCGACGAAAAAACTTCGAATGGGTCTCGCGAGGCCATTCCGCCGAGCACCTCCTCCAATCCCAATCGCTGGCGTGGCGGCACGATTCGACCGGGCACTAGCGCAATCTCGGCATCGCCTAGGATCGACCCCATCACACGGGGTTGCTCATCTTTGTAGATCGGTACGTAGGAATCGATGTCTGCAACGACGATCACGCCCCCTTTCTCATCGAGGGCGACGCTCGCGACACGGCCTACCAAGATGCCGTTTTTACGAACCGGAGTGCCTGGCGCGACGCCTCTGGCATCGCTAAAATTAATCCGCAGTGGGTAGGTGGCTTGCACCAGCGACGGGAGATCGCCAAAAAGTACGATCAGAATGCCGGCGATGATCGCTGTGGCAAGCACCATCACGCCGACGCGGAATTGCATCACGCGATCGCTCATGTTTCGTCCTCAGTGTGTTGCGGAGGTTTTGGGGTGGCTGGGGGTGTGGCCTGTGCCGGATCGCGATCCTGTTCGTCTTTGAGTTCGCTGAGGCGTGCCCCAGCCCGCCCCTCAATAAACTGACGGATTCGTGGGTCGGAGCAATTGTCTAGCTCCTGAGGCGTGCCTTGAAAGACAACCTGCGGTTCGCCGGGAGGCAACCGGGAGAGCGGGTAGAGCATCAGGATCATATCGGCAACTTTGCGGGCCGTGTGCATATCGTGCGTGACAACAACGCTCGTCACACCGTCTCGCGAGCGGGCGCGTAAAATTAATTCATTGATGACGTCGCTCATGATCGGATCGAGGCCAGTGGTCGGCTCGTCGTAGAGGATGAGGTGCGGATCCAGTGCCAGTGCGCGGGCAAGGCCAGCCCTTTTGCGCATGCCTCCGGAAAGCTGCATCGGCTTCTTGGTAGCCACGGATCGAGGCAGGCCCACTTCGGCCAAGAGCGACTCGACGATTTCGCTGATTTCCGCGGCAGAAATGCGGGTGTGTTCGCGAAGCGGAAAGGCAATGTTGTCGGCAATCGTAAGGCTGTCGAAGAGGGCAGCGCCCTGAAAGACAAAACCATACCGCGTGCGCATGCGCGCCAGTTCATGCTCATTCATATGCGCGAGCGGTTTTCCCTCGAATCGCACCTCGCCGAGAGTCGGCCGAAGGAGTCCGTTCATGGCTTTTAAGAGCACCGTCTTGCCGCAACCACTCTCTCCGATCACGGCAAGCGTTTGACCAGCTGGAAGCACAAGCGAAATATCGCGAAGCACTTCGTGATGGCCGAATTGCATCGAGAGGTTCTGGATCTCCATCACTGGAGGATCGGGAATGTCGCGTTGGATGGCTTTGGCGGGGGCTGTAGCTGGCATGGTAATAGCGGGTGGATTGGACTCAGGACGAATGCACTCAGAGCAGCTTGCGTGGCCCCTCTGGATGGAAAATATCTTGGAGGTTGTCGAGCCCGATTCCTAGAAACAGATCCAGCACAAGGATCAGGATGAAGGAATGCACAAAAGCGTTGGTGGCAGCTCTCCCCACACCCTCGGCACCAGGATCACAGTTGAATCCCCGGTGGCAGCTGACCAGTGCGATCGCAGCGCCAAAGAAGAAGCTTTTGAAGATGCCCATAAGAAAGTCAAAGGCGTCGACATATTCGCGAGAGTTCGTCCAGTAGTGGTGGTAGTCGATCCCAAGCAGCAGGTGAGAATATAAATAGCCGCCCAGCACGCCCATGAAGTCGGCCATCACCGTGAGCGTCGGAATCAGTATGAGG
>CAIRDU010000407.1 GCA_903877395.1 uncultured Planctomycetaceae bacterium | reverse complement strand
CGGTTTCAGCCATAGCTCGCATGCCGTTGGATCGGTAGACTTGGGGTATGGGAAACGTTCCAGCACACCCGGTGGCAAGCCGAATCCAAGAGGCTGACGCTCTGTCCGATCCTCATTTGTCCGACCCCTCCTCGAAGCCTGCGCCGTCGGCGGCCACGCCTGCGCTCAAGCGGCCCACGGATCGCGATAAGCGACGCGAAACGGAAGCCAGTATCGTGGCTGTCAAATCGCCACAATCGGGCTTGCGAAACCATGTCGCCGCATCGGCGTTGAGCATGGGCGTTCACATCATTGTTCTGCTCGCGATGGCGTTGGTCGTCAGCGACCCACCCAAGGAGGAAAAGCCTCGGTTTATCGTTTCGACAGCGCCTGAGGTCGCCGAAGAATTTGAGGAGTTTGAGGTTGAAGTTCCGCTGGAGCAACCTGAGGTCGCTCAGGATGTCTCCGACGCCGTTGTGATGCCCGATTCGAATGTAGACGTTCAGGTGGTGAGCAATGCCACCGATCTTGATGCGGCGCCGTTATCTGTTGAACTCACCGACTTCAGTTCCGAAACGGCGACATCGAGCGACCTTCTTTCGAGCGTGGGGGCCATTGGCGGCAAGGCCACCGGAATCGGCGGTCGCTCCAATCCCAAGGTGCGACAGCAGTTGGTTTCTACGGGCGGCGGCACTCCGCAGAGCGAGGCCGCGGTCGAAGCGGCGCTCAAATGGTTTATCAACCATCAATTGCCAGACGGCAGTTGGAGCTTTGATCTCACGCGGTGCCCAACCTGCAATGGGCAGTGCACGCATAGCGGAATCATGAAGGGGATCACTGCCGGCCCCACGGCACTGGCAATCCTGCCCTTCCTCGGTCGCGGCTACACGCAACTGGAGGGGCCATACAAAAAGCAACTCGAATACGGCCTCAATGCCCTGGCAACCAAAGTTGTCGCTGGCAAAGGAAACGCCGGCGAGGGCTGTTACGTCCAGGGGCTCACCGGCATCTGTCTCTCCGAAGCCTATGCGATGACGCAAGACAATCGGCTCCAGATACCCGCTCAATTGGCGATTAATTATGTGATGGCCTCGCAAGATCCGGCTGGTGGGGGTTGGGGTTATAGTTTTCGTGCGCCCGGTGACACGTCGATTTTTGGCTGGAATCTCGTGGCGCTCAAAAGCGGTCATCTGGCGTATCTGGCCGTCGATCCGCTCTCGGTGAAACGCGCCGTTGGCTTTCTGGAATCCGTGCAGTCGGACGAAGGTTCCGGCTATGGCTACCGAGGTCCTGGAAACTCCCCAGCGCTCAGCGCCGTTGGCCTCCTCTCTCGAATGTATCTGGGATGGAAGAAGGATCATCCAGCCTTAGAGCGCGGCCTCGACCGGCTCGCGAAGGCAGGCCCGAACGCCAACCTCTATTACGACTACTACGCCACCCAGGTCTTGCACCACGTGGAAGGCGAGCGGTGGACTGCGTGGAATAACAAGATGCGAGACTCCCTGATAAAAGCGCAGTCAACCACTGGGCACGAGGCTGGCAGTTGGTACGAGGGCTTTGGCGAACAGTCTCACGGAGCTCATGGCG
>CAIRDU010000406.1 GCA_903877395.1 uncultured Planctomycetaceae bacterium | reverse complement strand
TTAGGATTTTGCCCTCCAATAGACCAGCCAGTAGCAGTTGGGACCGCATGCAATCCGTACTGATCGCGTTTGCCGACAGAGACGTACACATCACGAGGTGCCTGGGGATCCGGCGGTTGATCCTGTCAATGGTTGCGCGGTTGTCGTCCAACTCTTCTCGCGTATCCCCATAGATCGACAGGGAGCTCGCGTCGTACTCCTCGACTGCTTGCAGGAGCCTCGATCGGTCAGTCCTCAGATGGGTCGCCTGTGAACCCTTTTTCTCCTACGTTGACCTCCAGCAGAAAACGTCCCATCGCTTGCTGATAGCTGCGCTTCTCCTTGGTCGGATTGTCATGCCCGTACACGCTGGCTGTGTAATAAAACCACCACGTGTCGGGCCGAGGCCCCGGAACCGCCCCAGGCCCTACGTAGATCGACTGGCTGTCAAATGCTCCGGCTCGCAGCGGCAAAAACGGCTCGCTGCCCACACGCGTAAAATGCTCGCCGTCCCTGCTCCATGCCAGATGCGGAACGACGGTGTTCTGCTGCGTCATAAACGCAGAGGGAAGCATGACCCAGAGCCGGTCGTTTAGTTTGCTCAACGCTGGATTATAGAACTGCAATTCTTTTGGGTCGCTGGCATCGCGACGCAATACGATTCGGGGCGCCGGAAAGTTGGTGAAGTCTTTCGACTCGGTCAAGCCGACCACCCTTTCCCCACTCCATAAATGTGGATCCCACATCCGCACATACATTCGCCAGCGATCCTTTTCGCGAACCAGCGTGTTTTGCGTGTCGGAATTAAAACGGAAGATCGGCTCCGGAATCGCTGTGAACCTGAGTCCGTCGGCCGATACCATCGCGTAAATCCAGAAATGCTCCTTGTTGGGCGATGGCTTGATGATCGTGAGCTTGTATCGCTCGGCCGGCGGCGCATCGATGTCGTGGACGATCATATGCCCTTGAACTCCACCCACATCTTTTGAGTCGAGCAGAATGTTGTTCTTACGACTGCCGTCGAACACAACCAGCCCCAGATCGGGCTTCACCCACGTCACGCCGTCGTCCGATTCGGCGTAACAGAGGTAACCGTCGCTGTCGTCTTTGTACGTCTGGGTTGCACTCAAGTACCACAGCCGCCATTTGCCATCGACGCGCATGACTTGCACCCAACCCATGAAAAAACTTTCCCACGGCTGGTCGGCTTTGAGCAGCGGTTGGCCGCTGCGTTCGGCGATGCCAAACACCGGTGTGGTTGGTTCGCTGGCGGCTTTGTCAGAACCCAAGGCCGTGCGATGGGCAGCGGGCAAGGCCAGTACGACACACGCGGACGGCAGCAGCACGCACCGACACAACATCCACGATACCAGCATGCAGTCGCAAAACGTCGTTGGTCTGAATGGAGTTGTCGTTGCGTTCATGGAGTTCATGGAGCGTCCCGAGGATTCATGGCATTCATGGCGCACGCACGCCTGCGTCGTCGTTCTGGCCGACCTCTGCCGTGTCTGCAAATCTACCGGGTGGTGTCGGTCGACGGAAGCGGTGACGTTGCAACCCGTGTGCGGGCCTCGGAGGCAACGAGGTACGGTCGCTTGTATTCGGGCATGAACCCCTTGGTTCCACGCACCGACACCTGCTGCCCAACCAGCGGTGCAAGATTCACGCCTGCCTGGGGCGTCACAAAAACGAGCACGGTGTTGTTGGCGTCCACCAGCGCCCAACGCGGCGCGTCGGGCCGCCTCGACACAACGGTCGCCAGCCGGCCGGTCGTTTCGCTCATTTCAGGAGGCGTCCACGTTGTTTTCCCATCGGCTGGCGCGCCGCCTGGAAAAACGCCTGGGCGAATCGGACGTGAACCGATCCCAGACAGGCTCGACCACATGCTCCCAAGTCGCAGCGGCGATGGATCTGCCGGGGCATTGATGGCCAACGCCTGCTGGCGGCTTTGGATCGCTTCGAATCGCGACAGTCGCGTGTCGATTGCCTCGGCCCGCGTGCGTTCTGACTGCGCGTTGGATCGCGCAGACGCCACGCGGAGTCGCTCGCGGAGTTGCGGCAAATTCCACGATTCGGGCGGACCAGCCACGGCCAGCGAAAGCGACAGATCAATATCGGCTAGTTCGTCGCCCGAGGCGGCCACTACCCCATCGTCGATGGCCACGGCCGCAGGGCGAGACGTTGCATTGAACACACCGGCTCCCATCGGTAACCAGCCAGAGAGCAGGCGTCTGGCAGCCGGCAGCGGGTTGAGTGTCTGAGGCACCCGCGACTCAACGGCACCTGAATCCTGAAGCAACTCCGGCTCGGAACCCGTTTCGCGAGCCTCGTTTACAGCCAGCGCGATGGCATCCCCGGCACTCTTGATAGCCGCCAATGCCTCCGCCGGAGTCGTGCCGTCAGACGCATCGGCATCGTCTGCTGACGCACTGACAGGGGCAAGCCCTGGAGGCATATCGAGGTCGGCCATCCGCGCCCAACGAAATTCGCCGGGCGGCGGCTCAATTCGCACCCAGAGTCCGGCATGCCGTCCTTCGTTGCTGCGCACTTCATCGATCACATGCACGCGTTCACCGGCTTCTAATCGCACCTGTGCCACATGCCGTAGACTGTTGATCTGTGAGCCCACGCGAGAGACGGCACCGTCGGCCACGATCACGCCAATGGAGCGTCCTGGCCGCGCGACTGCCGATGCCTGTGGATGAACCTGAGCATGGCCTTGGGAATCGGCTTTGGAATCGACGTTGAGTTCAATATTTGAATCAACGGCAGCTGCGTCATCCACATCGGCGGCACGCACCCAGCTATAACTGCCCTCCACGGGTCGCACCGCACAATACCCAGATGGGTCCACGGCCCAGATCTCAAGCATCTGGCCGACGAGCAGTCGCTCGGTGGGATAAAAATCGTTGCTCGGGCCAGCCCGTAGATACGTGTGATCGGCTGCCACTCGCACTGCCACTGGAAACGCTGCAGGCTTGTCTGGCGCGTCCTTCAGAGAGACGTTTGCCTGCCCCCATAAAGAACCGCTGCCGACGACGAAACACAACAGCATACCCACGATCAGCGGCCAGAATTTCCAGCGGCCGCTTTTGATTGACTGGGGAATGAAGATCGCAAGTGGGGTGCACGCGTGCAAAGCCAATGCATGCGATTGTTTATTGGAACACACAGTTGGCGAATCCATCCTTGGATACCCACCTCTCGCGACTCGCATGGCCCTCGCACAAGGGGCCACCGCATGTCACACATCGATTGAAAACAAGCGCGTAGACGAGGCTTGGGCAACCTCGTCTACGCGCTGCAGCCGCTCCGCGGTTGCGGAACTTCAACACGACTTGTAACCCAGTTCAAGCCGTTGCTCAAGCCTCGATTTTCAAGATTTCCAGACCCGGGCCCAGTGGCCCCGGCCGGCCGAAAAACAGGCCATTTTCTGGGCACCTGCCCAATCTGCCAAGGGGCTTCAGGAAGCCTGCGTAGCTTGCAGTCGAGGCCAGGATGATTGTGATAGCTGCGCCAGCACAATCGCCAGCGACTGCGTGCCGAGGCGACCCTGCCCCTGTGCAATGAGCCGGGCATAGAGCGACTCGGCCAGCGCCAAGCCGGGCAGATCCAACTTCATGTGGCGGCATTCGTCCAAAGCGATCCGCATGTCTTTCACGAAATGTTCCACCATAAATCCTGACGCATAATCGCCTCGCACAATCCGTGGCGCGAGATTCGTAAGCGACCAACTGCCAGCCGCGCCTGGCATGATGGCCCGAAGCGTTGTGTCGATATCGAGCCCAGCGACATGGGAGTAGACCATCGCCTCGCAGAGCCCAACCATGCCCGATGCGATGGCAATCTGATTGACGAGCTTCGTCTGCTGACCGCTGCCAGCCTGTCCGCAGGCTACCACCGTTCCGGCGAATGCCTGCCAGCATGCGACGAGTGCCTCGCGAGGCTGATCGTCACCGCCAACCATCACTGTAAGCGTGCCCTCCTGTGCGCCCTTGTCGCCACCCGAGACCGGCGCATCGAGGCTCCACGCGCCGCGTTGCCGCGCCTCGGCCGCAATTTCTACGGCGAGTGCCGGATCGCTTGTGGTGTGGTCTACCAGAATGCCGCCCGGTGGAAGCGACGCGAGCACGCCCGCCTCACCCAGCACCACTTCCCGTACATCCACCGGTGAGCCAACCATCGTAAACACAACGTCGCTTGCGCGGGCCAAGGCCGCTGGCGTGTCGGCCCATGTTGCGCCACGGCACAGCAGAGATTCGGCTTTGCTGCGCGTGCGAGTGAAAACAGTCAGCCCAAAGCCTGCATCGAGCAGATGCCCGGCCATGGATCGGCCCATCACACCCGTGCCGATCCAGCCCAGGCGAGTAAGGCCAGGCCGTGCAATCGTGGGGCACAATCGCGAGGCCAGTGCCGGAGGCAACAATGTCATGGATGACTTTCAGCGTGCACTCTCACCACCGATTCACTGGGCGTTCGAGCACCTCGCGGAGCAGAATCACCTGGCGGATTGTGACTGGGTTTCGCAACAGATGTGCGAGTTCTGCGGCCGACGGTACCGCTACTGGTTGTGGCGAGACGTTTCCAGGGGATGGCTCCTGCCTTCCAAGGCCCGATGCCAGGTGCTTGAGTTCGTGAGAAAAGGCATCTTGCACGTGGCGGGCCACCTCTGTCTGCCGCGCGTCTAGCGATCCCATGGCATGCTCCACAGTCGCACTGAGCGCACGCGATGGCTCCTTGCGATCAATCGGAAGTGGGGGCTGCGAGAGACGTTGAGATTGCGGTCGCTGAACTTGGGGGCGTTGCGTTTGTTGGGTCGGCTTCGGCAGATGTGGCCGTAGAAACTCCTCGATCTCCCGAGCCAAGTCGGGCGGGCGGGCGCGCTCGGCATCTTGGGCAAACTCTGCGCGGGGGTCGAGTTTGTCGCGAGCCAAAACAGGTGGTGTCAGTCGACGACGAGCCAACTCGCGTTGGAGTTCTGGCCGCACCACTGGCGGCTTCGCCGCGCCGCCTCCGGCTACCCGACGCATCACGCCAACAATTTGGGAGACAACCCAGAACCCAACAAATAAAATAGGCAGGATCGCTTCCAGCCAGTCTAGATTGGCTGCAAAAAGTCCCGCTGTCATGGCTGTCATGGCTGTCATTCTTGTCGCGCGTGTCGTGGGTCGATTTCAGGAAGGCTTTTCAAACCGTTTGGTTTCCCAGGCGGCGGGCCTCATCTGCGAGTTTACTGTGCTGCGGCGATCGCGCCCTGGGTGCCGCCGTTGGCGATCGTGCGACGCATGTCGGTATCCGCTTGGAGATTTCGCAGTTTGTAATAGTCCACGATACCCAACCCACCATTGGCCAGCGCGTCGGCAATCGCTTTGGGCACCTCGGCCTCGGAATCGACCAGCGCGGCGCGGCTCTCTTCGATACCGGCAATCATCTCCTGCTCCTTGGCCACGGCCATGGCACGGCGACCCTCGGCATTGGCTCTGGCTACCCGCGTGTCGGCTTCGGCTTGGTCGGCCTGCAGGCGAGCGCCGATATTGCCGCCCACATCGATGTCGGCTATGTCGATCGAGACGATCTCAAATGCGGTGTTGGAGTCGAGGCGGCGAGCCAGTACGGTTTTGGAAATCATGTCCGGATTTTCGAGCACGTCGCTGTGCCGCTCGGCTGAACCAATCGCCGAGACGATTCCCTCGCCCACCCGGGCTATGATTGTTTCCTCGGTGGCCCCGCCGATGAGTTGATTTAAGTTGGTGCGCACCGTAACGCGGGCCCGTACCTTCAGCTGAATGCCATTTTTTGCGACCGCGTCGAGCGACTCGCGGCCACTGTTCTTCCCTGGGCAGTCGATCACTTTTGGATAGACGCTCGTCTGCACAGCCTCTCGCACGTTGCGGCCGGCAAGGTCGATCGCGGTGGCCAGTTTGAAATCGAGTTCCTTGATCTTGGCCTTGTTGGCAGCGATCAGCGCCTGCACGACCAGCGGCACCCGTCCGCCGGCCAGATAGTGCGCCTCCAGTGCCTGCCGAGTGACGCCGCTGGAATCGCCCAGCCCAGCCTGCACGGCCATGATCTTGCTCCGCACGATCACCGTTGGATTCACCTTCTTGAAGCTCATGGCAACCAAGTCAAAAAGACCAATGCCTGCGCTCGATGCATACGATTGAAGCCAGAGTCGCAGGTAGCGGGCCAGCAGGCCAAACACCAGCAGGAGGGCAAAGATTCCAAGGCCAAGCAGGATCAATGTCGGCATCGCGAAACTCCAAAGGGATCAAAGGGGCCATCGTGGCCATCGGGGGCACACCCTAGCCTTGATCGGCGCACGCCGGCAGTCAAGGAGCAGGCCGGTAGGATTGGTCAAATTCATTGAAAAAAAGGGGACACGACTCTTTGATGCGAAGCACTGGAAGGGCCGTTCCCGTCAAAGAGTCCTGCCCCTTTTCTCTCCAGACGATGTACCGGCGGCTTCCCGGGTCAATGCGTCAATCAACAGGCCGCGGTGAAAGTGCCGTTACCCAAGCTCCCCTTGGGGGGTCATTTCAGATGGGCTCACGACTGGCAGCCATCGCCGTAGAGTCGCTGACCACAGGATCGGCTATCTTCTCGCCAGTGTTACAACCAAAGGAGAGCACTCAACGCCACGCGGAAAGAAAGAGCAGGCTGTGCAGATCTTCCCCAAGCTTCGAGTGGTTGAAGTC
>CAIRDU010000405.1 GCA_903877395.1 uncultured Planctomycetaceae bacterium | reverse complement strand
GGACACGTTACGCAGGTCATCGGTTCGACATTCGATGTCGAATTTGCCGAAGACAGCATCCCAGCGATTTACAACGCCGTTCGCATCGAGTCGCATAAGAAGGGCATCGTGCTTAATCTGGTGGGCGAGGTGCAGCAGCACTTGGGCGGCGGCAAGGTGCGCTGTGTGGCCCTAGGCAGCACCGACGGACTCATTCGCGGTGAGGATGTCGTTGACACGGGTGCCCCGTTGAGCGTGCCAGTGGGGCCTGCCACGCTGGGCCGCGTTTTTAATCTACTGGGCGAACCGATCGACAATCGAGGCCCTGTGGCATGCACGGAGCGATGGTCGATTCATCGGGATCCGCCGCCGGTAACGGAACTCTCAACCCGAACGGAACTCTTTGAAACGGGCATTAAAGTTATCGATCTCCTTACACCGTTTGTGCGCGGTGGCAAGGCGGGGTTGTTCGGCGGTGCCGGCCTTGGCAAGACGGTGATCCTGACCGAATTAATCGCTCGCATTGCAAGTGCTCACGGTGGCAATTCAGTCTTTGCTGGCGTCGGCGAGCGAACGCGGGAAGGAACCGATTTGTGGCTGGAAATGCAGGAAGCCAAGATCGGCGACACAGGCCGCAGCGTTATCGAGCAAACGTGCATGGTTTTTGGCCAGATGAACGAACCGCCAGGAGCACGTCTCCGTGTTGCATTATCGGCCCTCACGATGGCTGAGTATTTTCGCGATACAACCGGCACAGACACGCTCCTTTTTGTAGACAACATCTTCCGCTTCTCGCAGGCGGGCAGCGAGGTGAGCGCGCTCTTGGGCCGCATGCCCAGTGCCGTGGGCTATCAGCCCACGTTGGCCACGGAGATGGGCGCATTGCAGGAACGAATCACAAGCACCTCCAAGGGAGCCATCACATCCGTGCAGGCTGTCTATGTGCCAGCCGACGATCCCACCGATCCGGCCCCGGCCACAGCGTTCGGCAATTTGGATGCGTTTCTCTATCTGGAGCGTTCGATCTCTGAAAAGGGCATTTATCCGGCGGTCGATCCGCTGGCATCTTCAAGCCGAATTCTGGATCCCCAGTATGTCGGTGAGCGTCACTACAAGATCGCGCGCCGCGTGCAACGCACGCTTCAGCGCTACCGCGAGTTGCAGGACATCATCGCGATCCTAGGCGTTGACGAACTGTCCGAGGAAGACAAGCTCGTCGTGCACAGGGCTCGCCGAATGGAGCGATTCCTCTCGCAGCCATTCCTTGTGGCTGAGGTTTTTACAGGCAAACCAGGCGAGATCACGAGTCTCGCCGACACGATCCGTTCCTTTGAGGAAATCGCTGACGGCAAATGGGACCACCTGCCAGAGCCGGCGTTCATGTATGTTGGTACCATTGAGCAGGCTGAGGAACAGGCCAAGAAATTGGCTGCCAAGAGTTGAAGACCATGAGCGACCCGCAGCACGAAGGTTCTGATCACGCCAAGCCCTCCGGCTTCGTGCGTTGTGTTATCGTCACTCCTGAATCGACGATTCTGGATACGCTCGCGCGGTCTGTGTCGCTACCTCTGTTTGACGGCCAGCGCGGCGTGGCTCGTGGACATGCTCCATTTATAGGCCGACTGGGTGCCGGTGAGATGCGGATTATGGGCGAGCAGGGAATGCCAAATAACGCCGTACGTCGTATCTTTGTGGAAGGTGGCTTTGTCGAGGCGGGGCACGATACCGTAACCATCATCACGCACCGGGCTTTGCCCGCCAACGCGATCAACGTCGCGCACGCTCGGGAAGAACTGGTGCGGTTACGGGCATCAAAAGCAGCCGGCGACGACGCCATCGTGGCCAAGATGCATGCCGAAGAAGTTGCCCGTTCCATGCTCCGCGCCGCTGAAAACACGCATTGATTCAGCACACATTTCGCAAGTGAATCGCCAGAGGGTTCCCGTCTAGAAACGCTCACCCCATCGGCATGGAGGCGGATAGGCAATGGCCTGTGTACATGGATTCGATCGCCTGCGATCCATTCTCGTCTGGAGCTTGGCGATCCTATCGGCTCTGAATGGTGTTGCCGTTGCGTTGGCCGACGCGCAGTCGCCGCGTCCTCCCAACATCGTGTTACTCGTGGCCGATGATCTCGGCATCAACGATCTTGGATGCTACGGCAGAGCGGACCATCACACGCCTATGATCGATGCACTTGCCGTCGATGGCGTGCGGTTTCTATCTGCCTCCAGCAATGCCTCGGTCTGCTCGCCGTCTCGAGCGGCACTCCTCACTGGCCAGCACTCGGAGAGGCTCAAGTTGACTGCGTTCCTGCCCGGCCGCAGCGACCGCAGTTCGCATCGACTGCTGT
>CAIRDU010000404.1 GCA_903877395.1 uncultured Planctomycetaceae bacterium | reverse complement strand
TACTGCAACAGCTGCCCGAACGGCCGATCCGCCCTGCCCTACCTCGCTGGCCACTGCGTCGAGCCGTTGGACAACGTGCTGGTGGGCACGGGGATCTGTCAGCCATTCAATGATATGTTCCGACACACGCTGAGACGGATCCCCAACGGCGAGGTATTCGGGATAGATCGCCTCGGGATCGGCAGGAGCCACTTCCTTGGGCACCCGCCACACACCGCGGACAGGCCCGATGGGGTTGCTCGCGGCCAGCAGATTCACCAGCGTGATGAAATGGGCGTGTCGAAACCAGCTCTGCACGATGTATGAAAATGACCCGACGTGATAGACGATCACCGCCGGCACGCGGGCCGCAAGGAGCTCCAGCGACACTGATCCGCTAACGGCGATTGCGGAGTCTGCCTCGCGAATAAGTCGCCGTGTGCTCCCAGCTTTCACCTCCACGCACAGCCCACGCAACGTGCCTGCGGAGGCATCTATCTTCGATTGAATCACACGCGCATGCCGTTCGTGAAGGGCCCCGACAACGCACCGTGTCTGGGGTATTCTGGCATGAATCGAAGCCGCACTTTTCAGCAACGAACTAAGATTCATTTCAATTTCTTGCCCACGCGATCCGGGCAACAGCAGCAACAGCGGACCAGAACCGCGGAGAGGGGCAGGTCGGCTGGCGGCTATCGGGGCATCAAAGAATGGATGGCCCACGAGTGTGGATTGCATTCCATTGGCGACGAACCAGTCGTGTTCAAATGGCAGTGCGGAGAGTACGTGATCAATCAGCCGCCGCATTTTGCCGATCCGCCAACTGGCCCACGCCCAGATTTGAGGTGGACAATAAAATACAACTGGGATGCCGTGTCGCTTGGCCCGCCACGCCAGCCACCAGTGAAATCCCGGGAAGTCAATCAGCACGCACACGTCCGGCTTGTGGTCTACAAAGCTTCGCTCAGCCCGTCGCACCAACTCTACAAACCGATGAATACTCAGAACCACTCGCAGAAACCACATGATGGCAAGCTGCGTGAGATCGGCCAGCAGCACGCATCCCTCTGCTGCCATGCAAGGTCCGCCTAATCCCACGCATTCCACGTCGGGGTGACGTTCCTTTATCGCCCGCACCAACAGTGCTGCATGATGATCGCCGGATGGTTCGCCAGCTGACAGAAACACACGCATACAAACAACTCCGCGTGGAACTTTTCCATAGGGAGTATTTCATGTGGCTGCTTGAGGCTCTAGGCCGATTCTGGGCCTGTTTTTCAACTCTCACGCGATCTGTGTTGCCACACGTGCAAAAAATGCCTCGTCTGCCTCTGGTTCATTATTGGAAAAATCCGAAGGAAAATCGCATAGACATATGTGTCGCCGCCGGGATTCCACTTCGGCGAGCCTCAGGCTTCTCGAGCGGCCCGCAAATGACCGATGAGTCGACAAGCCGTCTTCGACCATTTTTGATATTCTTTCTGCCGCTGCTGTGATGATTGGTGGTTCGGATTGCTTTGTGCCGAGGCCGCTGCTCTTCAGGTCTAGCTTTTCCACCATTGCGTTGGATTCACTTTTAAGGAGGCGAGTGAGTGACTGTTTCGCGTCGTACATTCGTCTCGAGTGGTCTGGCACTGTCGGCAGCTGCGTTGGGCGGTGAACCGCCGGCCGACGACGAGGCAGCAGATGTGGCGGCAAGGTGGTGGATGCGCCACGTCGAGGTCATGCCAGCGGCCGCAGCCCCTTGTCCATTCGATCTTGCCGCCCACCTGTCGCAGCATGATCCCCGCTGGACCGCGACAGAGGGTGCAATACCCGACTGGTTGCGCGGCGTTCCAATCGGCAACGGTGATTTCGGAGCCCTGCTTTACGGACCGCCGGAGAATCTCACGCTGCTACTCGGAAAGAACGATCTCTGGCTGCGCAGCAACGATCGCAGCCATTTTCCAGGTGCTTGCTATGCTGATCTACTCAAGATATATCGCAATGGTGACCGTGCCGCCTACCGCGACCTGCTCCCAAAGGATCCAAACTGGGCCGTTGGCTTCCGCCCCAGCACCGCTATCAATGGAGGTTTTTTCCGGCTGAGCCTGGCAGAGGCCGCCGGTGCCGGCACGTTCGAGCAGCGGCTCCACCTGCAGGACGCCACTTGGCGGGCGTCCTTCCGGGCCACAGGACTCGATGCGATGTGGGGCGTGCGGCCCGACCACGAACTGGATGCGTTCGCCTCGGCAACGGACGAGGTGATCGTCCTCCGAGTCCGGCGTCGTCAGCTCCCGCTTCGATCGCTCACGTGGCGGCTCAATCGCGAGCAACACGATCTGCTTCCGGAGGTCAGCCTCGGTGCCGAGGGCTCGCTGGCGTGGCTGGAGCAGACGCTGCTGAAGGGGGATCGCTACGCGATCGCTGTTCTTCAGTCGGGGCCGACCCCACACCTGACCCGCGGGCTCCGATCGGTCCTGGGGGAAATTTCGACCGACACCGATCACGAGGTTATTTTCTTTCTGGCGGCCGCCAGCCAACGAGACAGTGACGATCCCCGCGGACTCGCCTGCGATCGCGTGACGCGGGCTGCCAGGCGAGGCTGGGATACCCTGCACGATTCGCACCGCCAGCACTGGGCAGCGGACTGGGATCGCAGCTGGGTGTCGTGCGCAGACGCCGCGGTCGAGCGGCCTTGGTATGTCTCCAACTACCTGCGCGGCTCGACGGTGAGGCCTGGCAAGGTGTCGCCGGGCCTACAGGGGATGTGGATCAAGGAAAACCTTCCACCGTGGGGTGCCGATTTCCATGGCAATGTGAACATTCAGGCGGTGTACATGGGCCTGATGGCCGCCAACCGGATGGACTTTTTCGAGCCGTACGCGCGGCTCTATCACGAGATGCGGCCGCAATGCCGCAAGGACACCCGCGAGTATTTCCGAACCGAAGGGGCTCGCTATCCCCATGCTGGAGGCATCGACGGGTTCGAATTGGCTGAGCCAAATTGGCCAGCCCTTGCGGTATCGATCGGGCCGAGTGCCTGGATCGCACAGCTTTTCTGGTGGGCTTACCAATACACACTCGATAAGGAATTTCTCGCGGAGGTTGCCTACCCAATCCTCAAGGACGTCGCGTTGTTCTACGTCGGCCTTTTGGAAATGTCCGGCAAGGGGCCGGACAGACGTTATCGGCTGGAGCCGAGCATTTACAGCGAATGGGCCGCGGACAGATTCGAGGGCTGGGGCACGAATTCAACATACGACATCGTCTGCATGCGGAACGCCTTGCAACAGTCCGCCGACGCGGCCG
>CAIRDU010000403.1 GCA_903877395.1 uncultured Planctomycetaceae bacterium | reverse complement strand
TAGCTGCCCGTGGAAAAAGTCATCCATGACTTTTCTTACTTGGTCGACGCTTCGTGCGGCGGCAGACTTGTTCCTCGGTCTGCTAGGCTAGGGGCGCTGTGGCACATGCCCTCTGTGTTCACTGCACGACAGACTTGCTGCCTTCGGTAGAGCCACCAATGGGTGCCCCTTCGGGCATCGGACGACCGGCGGTGGGAATGCCTAGCCGATGAAGCTCCTCGCGGATCGCGCGAAATTCCTCGAAACTATCTGGATAGCACCACAGCGTGGCCGTTGTCTCGGGCGTTACGTTGGCCAACACCTTCCGAAAACGCGACTGCGGCACAAGTGCCTCGGCTGCTGTTTCCCCACCTCCCAAACTCGTTGGCCGCACGACCCACTCGCGCGAACGGATCATCACCTGACCGCGGGCCTGGTCGACCTTGGCTTCGATAACGTAATCGAGCGAGAAATTCTGAACAGGCCCCACCGTCTCGATCCGCGCAGCCATCGCTGAGATCGCGTGAGAATGCCGGCGGGTCTGAGTCTTGGCCAATTCAAACAGTTCCGTGAGCGGAATGTAGGCAATGCGTCCAGCCTCTAGGCGAAAGTGGAGTTCTTCACCGGTGACGGTGCGGCTGATCGGCGTCGGATAGGCCAGCACTTCTTGTGTTGATGCCGGAGCATGCGAGAGCCCTTCGGCCTCAAGTGTGCACCGCTCAATTTCCCGCTGAAGCTCCTGCTTACGAGCCTCAGATTCTGCGGCTTTGACTCGGGAGGCATCCGTGGCCTCCTTCTGCTGCACGAGATCTGCTTTGGCAGCAGCAACCGCAGTAGCCAGTTGCACTCTTGCCTCGCCAGCCAGCGACGCCGCCGTGGCGAGTGTGCGGGTTTGTGAGGCCAGTTGACCGATCTCGCTTTCGGAAGAGACGACCGTGTTTTCGAGTTCCCGAATCTGGCGATGCAGCGACTCAGCGTTCGCAGCAGACTGCGGGATGGCCGTCAGAATAATCTGCTGCACTCGGCCTCCAACGACCATCACGAGGATGATGAGGATGCCGACGATGTTTGTGACCACGTCGAGAAACGAGTCTTGTCCAGCGGAACTGATGTCTTCTGGTCTGGGGCGCGTCATCGATCGGCTTTCCGTTGCTCAGGTTTTGCTGATTGGGCGTTCTGATTGAGTGAGCGAACTTACTTTGCGTCAGGCTTGACGCGCAGGGAACTGGTGCGTTGGATCGGTGGCAGATTCCGAATGGCGTTGTCTTGGCTTCCTGGCTTGGTGTCCAGGCCGCTGTCGGCGAGCAGTCGCTCCAGATCCTCGCGGCGGGATCGACCATCGTCTGTGGCAGACAGAATGAGTTGTGGCTTCCAGTACATTCGGTCGCCGGCCAAACCCCATTGTGCCACGCGATGGTGAATCGTCTTGACCAGCGGATCAATTGCCTCGGCGGTATCGGACCCTAGCGGAATCCGTGTTTCAACCCGACGTCCACCGTCGTCCAGAATTCGGAATTCGTTCAGCGTGCATTCCAGTTGAATGGGACGCGTGAGCGGAATCGGTCTGTCTTGTGTGGCCAGACTGGCCCAATTTTTTCCACGAGCCTGTGCTATCGACGCCCCTTCCGATGACCCCAACTGCACCGAACTGCTCCCACCGCTTTGCATGAGCCCCGGCATCGACGGACCCGTGCCGCCGCCACCAGACCCGCCCGGCTTCTGATCGGCGCCTGCCGAACCACCGCCTGCCGAACCAGCGCCTGCCGAACCAGCGCCTGCCGAACCAGCGCCTGTCGAACCAGCGCCTGTCGAACTGGCGATGCCGGCGACTGCCGATCCATTACCAGTTGCGGCAGTCTGAAATTTTGATGTGCC
>CAIRDU010000402.1 GCA_903877395.1 uncultured Planctomycetaceae bacterium | reverse complement strand
CCATCGTTGCCGAACCCACCGAACTGGATGTCGTGACGCAGCACAAAGGGGCCGTGCGGTGGCGGGTGCGGATTCACGGCCGGGCCTGCCACAGCGCATTTCCTGAGCGAGGAGACAATGCGATCTATCCGACGGGTCGCGCGATTCTGGCGATCGAGCAACTCGCAAGAGAGTTGCTCAGGCGGCATCCTGATCATCCGTGTGGTCCGCCGACGTTGAGCCTTGGCACAGTTCACGGCGGCACAGGCGTAAACCTCGTGCCCGATTTGGTTGTCTTGGAAATCGATCGTCGCGTGATGCCTGGGGAATCGCCACAGCAGGCCAGAGAGGAAGTGATCCGGCGGATTGCCGAGGCCACGCCCGGTGCGAGGATCGAGCACGACGAGCCGTTTCTGGAGAGCGTGGGGCTGTCCGATGAGGCGTCGCAATCTTGGGCCAAAGCGATTGTTTTTGCGGGTCGCCGGATGGGCCACACGCCGCAGTGCGTTGCAGCGCGTTACGGCACCAACGCTAGCGTGTTGGCCGCGGCAGGTGTGCCGAGTGTTGTCTTTGGGCCAGGCTCAATCGCACAGGCGCATACCGCCGACGAGTGGATCGAACTGGATCAGGTCGCCGCGGCCGCCGTCATCCTCATCGATTGCGTGACGACCTCCGTGGCAACCGGGACGCCGCTTGCTTTTGATCCAGACGCGGCTCGCTCGAGCGTGGCGGGCTCGTGACACCCCTCAAAGCCCAGCGTTTCTGAGAGGTTTGGTTGAAGATTAAAAAGCCGGCTAAGCGTCGAAGTGCACACGGAAAATCCCCAAGCGGCACTTTCGCAATCGGCTGCTGTTTGACCGGTGGTGCTCGACTCGGACTGCCGCAACGCGAACGCAATCTGCTCATCGAAAAGCAGTTCTTTCCCCAGATGGTCAATGCTCATAAATCGAACATCCAGGATGGATTATGAAACGGAGAGAACGTCACTCTGCGTAGCCGTTTTCTCAAGGACCCGCCTTCTGGTACCCGTGCTCATTTTTATCTCGTTGGCCAATTGCTTAAAGACCTCGCCGGTCTTGCGCCGCCAGTTGTTAGTACTTGGGAACAAAAGGCACGTTCGGCTTGTGCGATGCAGGATGCAGATAGATCGCATCTCGAACGACCTCAGCGTCGCTGCGCAGCGTCTGCGAGCGAGCGACGTTTCCGAGATGATCCAACGGTCACTGTTAAGGACTCAAAAATCAGGGGCTATTTCGTGAGAATGCCCGTCGCATACCAGATGCCGTTGGGACCACGGCGGATGTCGTAGCCGTACGCCGACTGCACGCCCTTGACCGCATTCCAGTGGCCGGACGACTGCCGCCAACTCGCCACGCAATCCACGCACGAGTCGAGGAGGTCTTGGTTTTCCCAACTCTCGGCACAGACTTCCTGCGGAGAGCCGCTGAAGCCTTGGTTTCCAAGGATCCGTTGCGAACGAGTCTGCCAGTTGTGGTGGCCTTGTTTGCCAATGCGTGCTTGATGCGCTGAGTGGGAGGCTGCCTCGCGTGCCAGCATCGGATCACGCATACCCGACACGCTCTGTGGCCGCTCTGGGTGAACCCGCACGGCAAGCACCATCGATCGTTGCGTGAGCGTGCCCGGTGGCAGCGTGGCAAGTTCGTCGATATGCGAAGGGCTGAATTGGTAATACTTGCCCGGCGTGCGCGGCAGGATCGACACGATGCGTCCTTGGAGTCCATCTTCGGCGTGGGCGTAATCGACGACAAAGATCCCAGGTCCGTGCCGAAGTTCAACGAGCGACGGATGATTCACCAGCCTTGTTGGGGCACCGTCGATGGCATTGGTGTCGTTGATTCCGAGTCGGCAAAAAACCCACGGCGTGTCGCTGTCTTTGAACCGCTGCCCAACCGCCTGGGTTTCCAGTCGCTGGCCGACGCTGTCAGTTCCGTTGGCCGATGGGGCGTTTGGTTCCAGTGACACCAGCAGCATGGCTTGGAGTTGCTTGGCCAATGCGGTGGCCTCGGAGTAGTTGTTTTCCTGCCGCACATCCTGTTGCCCTTCGGCGGCCATGGCGTGTGGAGTCGCTGCCAGCAGAGCCGTGGCGCATGTAAACGTCCCGGCCGCGATCCAGTTGAGCCTCTGTTGCGCAAGTGTTTGACGAGGGACTGCAATCAGTGCGGAAATCAGCAACATGGAAGACCTCTCTTTGAATAGGCTGAATGGTGTCGAGCGATCGGGGGGTGGGTGGTCGTGTCGTTACGCAACCATCGAGGGACCCGATTGAATGCCCGACGGCCCATATTGGCAAGGGGTGTGGGTTGCGCAAGGGGTGTGGGTTGCAACGATTTTACAGCACTTACGTCGAGGGCTCTGCGTCACAACGTGAGTCGCTTCAGTTCTTTGCGGCCGATGTCAAAAAATTCGATTTTCAGCAAAGAAATGACACCTGACCCGCTCTCGGAAGGCCTGCTGTGGAGGAAATTTACTCAATCAGACTAAACTCGGCCGCTTCTGTCCCCCCCTCCCACACCGATCGCAACAGACAGGCAACCCATTCATGGACGTACGGCTTTTCAAACGATTTCAAACCGTGGTTGTACTGTGCGGCATGGGCCTTGTCGCCACGCTTGAGTGTGCTGCACACGCTACTGATCTGGCCTCGCTAGCCCAGCATCCGCTCGGCGCAGTCGAAGCGTTTCGGCCTGTTTCGGAGGCTTCGCTTAACTCGGCGGCCTCCAAACTTCGGGGTGCGATTGGGCCGCTGGAAAAACTGCTGGGCCACAGTCCCAGTGGGGCCGACTGGAAACGATACCTCGATTGGCCCTCGCTGACGGCCCAGGCCTCGCCAGGAAAAAAAGCCGACCCAGCCATTCTGCGCAGGCTCCAATCGCTGTTTGAATCCGGAAGCAACGGCCTCGATATGCATCAATTTGTGGCGGTGCGTCGTGCTGTGGCTGCGTATGCAGAAGCCACCGATGCGGCGCAGAATCCTGCGGCGCAAGCGGTCTACGCTCAGCGGATTGAAAAGCTTGCAGCGGCTGTAGCCGCCGGTGCTGCCACCGGAACGACGGAGGCACTGGAGCCGGTGGGCGGGCTATTGGCAAAGCTGGAGGAATCCGCACAGGCTCCTGCGACAGTCGCTCGGGTGCGAAGCGCCTTCAGTCGGCCCAACCTCTTTCTGGACGTAGATGAAAATCTGCTGGGTGCTGCCGTGAACCGCATGATCGATCAGTCGGCCTCAGTCAACGAAACGGTGCTCGGCACTCGCATCCGAGGGGTGGGCCACACAAGGGGGCTAGTGCTACTCGATTTTGTGCCCTCGAATGATCGCGCGATTGTGGACATCACATTCAACGCCACAAACCACTCGACTACCGCCGGGACGAAGGGGCCTGTGACTGTGTGCACAAACGGCATCACTCGGCTGAGTGCTCGCAAGCGGATCATCGTGGATGACCAGCGAGTGTCGTCGCTGCCAGTAGAGGCCCACGCCTCGGCCAGTACATCCACAACAGGCATGTCGATTGCCAGCCGTTTTGGCAAGCGATTCATTGAAAAAATGGCCACTCGTAAAATTGCGGAGATGCGGCCTCACGCCGAAGCAATTGCTGGACAGAAAGCCCGCGATCGTGTGCGCAGCCAATTTGAGGAGCAGACATCGGGCGCCATCGCAAAGGCGGCGAGCGATTATCAAACGAAGTTTCGTCGGCCACTGCAGGAGCGCGGCTGGTTTCCGGAAATGCTTCAAATCAACACCAGCGACTCGCGTCTTTCGGTGGTGGCACGCAAAGCCCTTTCCGATCAGATTGCAGCCTTCACGGCGCCACCGGCAGTTGATCCCGAGAACGTGCTCTCGGTGCGGTTGCACGAGACCCTCGTTGGAAACGCTGCGGAAATTGCTCTCGGAGGTCGCACGATTACACAGGCCGACGTGAAAAAAATAGCGGAGGAGCGAAGCGGCGGCGCGCTGCATGAATCCTTGCAAAGTGACCCGGATCAGCCCGATTGGTCGATCACGTTTGCCAGCCGACGCCCTGTTGAAATCGATGCCGAGAATGGACGCGTGAAGCTGACGGTGCGAGGCAGTAGGTACACTTCCGGCGAGCGAGAGTTTCCGGCCATGGACATATCGACAGCCTATCGGATCGAGCCAGCAGCCGGCACGATCCGGCTTGTGCGTGACGGCGACGTGCAGATCTACCCGCCGGGATTCGTGCCAGGCGGTGGCGAAAAGCTCACCGTCGCCCAGACATCCCTGCGACGTATTTTGCAGAAGCGGTTTGGGAAGGTGTTCAAGGAAGTCTTGGATATCGAACCGCTCGAACTGCAGGGGCAGCTTGCCGTGGCAGGGCCGTTACCGATGGAGCAGTTTGTGGCGCAGAAAGATGGCTGGGTGGCTTTGGGCTGGCGCAAGCGAGAGTAAATAAAAAAGTGAGAGCAAAAAAAACCGGGGAGATCGCGTTGAACGATCTCCCCGGCTCATTTGTTCACCATGTGCTGAAAGGCACTAATGCTGAAGGACAGTGATTAGTAACGGCGACCGCCGCCACCACCGCCACCGCCGCCACCACCGTAGCCACCACGACCACCACCACCGCCGCCGCCACCACCGCTCTCGCGGGGCTTGGCTTCGTTGACGGTCAGGGCACGGCCATCGTGCTCCTTCTCGTTCATAGCACTGATCGCCTTCTGAGCAGCATCATCCGCCTGCATCTCGACAAAGCCAAAGCCCTTGCTCCGACCAGTGTCGCGATCCTGGATGACCTGCGCGCTTACTACCGTGCCGAACTCAGAGAACAGTTGTTCCAGAATGTCGTTCGTAACGCTGTAAGCCAAGTTGCCCACGTACAGTTTCTTACCCATGAAAAATCAACTCCTACCGGCGACCCAAACATGTTTTCGGGGTCGCGTCGAAATGGACCATAAGTGGCGGTCCGCCAGGCGGTAAAGGCGAGAACAGGGAGCAGCGGCAAGAGTATTCAGTAACCGAGCTACGAGGCACGTCGTCCGAACCAACCGGCGGAAACTATAGCAGGTTCCTCGGTCGGTCGCAAAGAACCGAAAAGTGAAGGCTTTTTAGGCCATTCTAGGCCTCTCGCGGGCGAAGGCCCCCATAGCCACCGTCAGCCAATTTTAGCCACGGCCGACACTGAGAGCCACAAGGCATCGACTCAACGGGGTGCCGCTGGCTCGAATGGACGAACCCAGATGGATCGAAATTGCACCGGGTTGCCGTGCTCTTGCAGCGTGATCGGCAGGGCATCGGCGTGCGGTTTGTAGGCCGGGGGTTCGTGCCAAGCTGTGGTGCCCTTGAGGATAGTGTTGGAATGAATGGCGATGCCGTTGTGGAGCACGCTCACGCGGCCGGGCTTCTCGAGTGACCCGTCGGCGGCGAAGCGGGGTCGGGTCAAGAAGATGTCGTAGGTCTGCCATTCGCCGGGAGCACGCAGCGGATTGGCCAATGGTGGATTGATGCCGTAGATGGATGAGGCTGAGCCATCCGGGTACGTGGGGTTGTTG
>CAIRDU010000401.1 GCA_903877395.1 uncultured Planctomycetaceae bacterium | reverse complement strand
CTCACCGGCGATACGCTCTTCATCGGCGATGTTGGCCGGCCCGACTTGCTCGCGAGCATTGGCGTAACGGCCGACGAACTAGCCGACATGCTCTACGACAGCATTACCAATAAGCTGGGGAAACTGCCCGACGCGACGCTCGTTTATCCGGCCCACGGCGCCGGCAGCATGTGCGGCAAGAGCCTGTCGAAGGAGACAGTTTCCACGATCGGCGAACAGAAGAAGTTTAACTATGCCTTACGCCCGATGAGCCGCGAAGAGTTCAAAAAGATTGTTACGGCTGACCAGCCAGAGGCGCCCGATTACTTCGTTCACGATGCGATTCTCAATCGCAAGGAGCGAACATCCCTCGACGAGGCGATGAAGAAAACGCTCCATGCCCTGATGCTTGACGATGTGCTAGCAATGCAGAAGGCTGGGGGCCAGGTTCTGGACGTTCGCGACGGCATTGATTTCGAGGGTGGCCACTTCAAGGGTGCGATCAATATTGCGCTCTCCGGGAAGTACGCTACGTGGGTCGGTTCGATGCTCAGCCACGACAAACCGATCGTTGTGATCGCGGATGAAGGCGGCGAAGAAGAGGCCGTGATGCGGCTCGGCCGGATCGGTTTCGACAACGTCGGCGGTTATCTGGGTGGCGGCATGAATGCCCTTGCCTCTCGCGACGATCTCGTTGAGCAGACCGAGCGAATCACCGCTCCGGCGCTTGCTGAATGGCTGGATGGGTCGCGTGATGATATGGGGGCGAAGCCCGTGATCATCGACGTCCGGAGCAAGGCGGAGTACGCGGGCGGTCATATCACTGGCAGTGTGAATATCCCGCTCACGCACCTCGATGAGCGCATCGGCGAATTGCCTTTCGGCAAACCCTTGGTCGTACACTGCGAAGGGGGGTATCGGTCAGCGATCGCCGCGAGCCTCCTTCAGAAACTGGGCCGCAAGGAAGTGCTAGACATGATCGGCGGCTACAAGGCGTGGCTCTCTGCAAAACTTCCAAGCTGAGGGATCTCTAGCCACAGCGAGTCATCGACGACTACGATGTGACCAGAACCATTTTCTCGCATCCCAGAGGAACGACATGCTAAACCGAATCAACCTGTGTGCGATGGTCTTAGCTGTAGTGAGTTTGGCAACAGCCAATCGGGCGCTGGGAGCAGCAGAGGATGAAAAGCCTGCGGTTCAAGCAGCGGTGACCGCATTTCACAGCGCACTCAATACGCTCTTCACCGGAGACGCAGGCCCCATGAAAGCTGTTTGGTCGCATGCCGATGATGTGACGTACATGGGGCCGTCGGGCAGTTTTCAGGTTGGCTGGACCCGCATTGAGCCCTACTGGGACAAGCAAGCTGCCGCAAAACTAGGTGGAAAAGTAGAGCCAACGGATATTCATCTCACCGTCAGTCCGCAATTGGCCGTCGCACACTATTACGAAAAGGGTGAAAATATAGTCGCTGGCAAGCCGCAGCCTGTATCGATCCGTACGACGACTATATTCCGAAACGAAAAGGGTCAGTGGAAGGTGATCGGCCATCACACCGACACGCTGGCATACCTCCAGAAGTAGCCTCGGTCAGCAGCGATTCCTCGATCACGCGAAAAGTGCTTGCTCCATCTGATGCCGTACGAACGTCAGCCGATCCAGATCGCCTCCTTTGACCTCGGCGGTGGCCCAACCCGTAAAGCCGATCTCGCCAAGCGATCGGCGAACGTCGCCCCACGGCACATCGTCATCTGCTGAGCAGATGTCACAGAAGCTGTTTGTCTTTCGACTAAAACCCTTGATGTCGAGCTTCACGCAGCGATGCCCAAATCCGTGAATCCATAGAGACGGCTGGCAGTATTTCCAATGGTTGCCAATGTCATAGTACATGCCAACCCATGGGCTCTGGAAACGATCCACGAAGGCGACAAAGCGTTCGGGACCCTGCTCCGGCGGTGCGTCGTGATCGTACATCATGCCATTCCAGACGTTTTCAATCAGGATGGGCTGTCCGAGTGCCGCCGCAAGCGGCAGGACCTTTTTGATTTCCTCGGCGCAACGATTTTCGATGGTCTCGGTGGCCCCATCATCTTGCTTGCCCAGCACGATCAGCACGCCGCCGCCCCCAGCTGCATGGGCGACCCGGATGCAATGTTCGATGTTGGCCACGCCGGTGGCCCGCTCGGTTGGATCGGCGCTGGTAAGACGCTGATTCCAATGCGCATGATTAATCGCATTGTGCACAAACACGCCCGACGCCTCGACCGCCAGCCTCACCTCAAGCGGCGAATACTCGCCCGCCTGATCGAAGTCAACACCATCAAAACCAGCCTCCGCCGCAAGTTGTAGTCGATTCACGGCAGAGAGAGGCATGCCATCTCGATCCTTGGGGATCATGCTCAGCTTGCACGACAGCAGAATACGGCGGTCGCTGCGAGGGGCCACCGGACCCCGACTTTTTTGCACGTCATCTCCTCGGACAACGGCCGCCGTCATCGCTGCTGCGGTTGCGCTGGCGGTGAGGAGTCGGCGGCGCGAGAGCAGACGTTCTGTGACGGCAGGTCGATTATCGGAATTAGCATTTTTCATAGGGGTCATCGGGAGCCTTCTCGCGTTGTCTGCTGCAGCGAGTCGATGCTGGCTAGGTCCTGCATGGCGCCATCAATCGCCTCGAGGGCCATTGTCAGTTCGGCATCGCCGTGCACAGCGCCGATATACCAGCGCGCATCTGGAAGCACGAGCAGTCCTCGTTGGAGAAGTGCGAGTCGAAACTTCGAGGAGATATCCGCCGAGGCCAGAAGCGTATCCCGGTAGTCGCGTGGTGGAGCCGACAGGCCGAAGTGAACGCTAAACACGGTCCCGCTGCCAGCGGTCGCCATCTCGATCCCATGCTGCGCGGCCGCCGACTCAATCCGTCCGCGGATGGCCATTCCATGGGCGTGCATGCGGTCGAACATGCCGGGAGCAGAGAGCGTGCGGATTGTGGCGATACCCGCGGCCAGGTTGATGGGGTTGCCGTTATAGGTGCCAGCATGAATCGTGCGTCCATCATCGAGCACACGAAAGATGTCGCTGCGACCCCCAACCGCCGAGAGGCAGAACCCAGCTGCCATCGCTTTGGCGTAGACGGACAGGTCGGGTTGGAGACCAAAAAACTCCCGAGCCCCGCCGATCGCCAGCCGAAATCCAGTGATCACCTCGTCGAAGATCGACACGGCACCGTGCCGACGGCACAGATCCAGAACAGACTTCAGATAGCCGGGATCGGGCATGCACGATCCGCTGTTGGCGAGGATGGGTTCGGTGAGTACCGCAGCGATCTGTTGAGGGTGCTCGTCAAACGCCCGCTCGAGGGCACCGATGTCGTTCCAAGGCACAACGAGCGTGTCGGCAAACTCGTGCGGAGGCTGGCCTCCGCAGGTGGGCAGCGGCGAGATCGCGTCGTCGGCATGCGGCCTGTAGCTCACCAGCACGTTGTTGAACCATCCGTGATAGTGGCCTTCAAACTTCACGAACAGCGACCGGCCTGTAAACGCCCGAGCCAGCCGAAGGGCGGACTGTACGGCTTCCGAACCGGTGTTCGAAAAAATGACGCGTTCAACCCCAGGCAGAAGGCCTGTCATGAGTTCAGACAGTTCAATCTCGCCTCGGTGCTGGGCGCCAAAAGCAAATGCTTTGGAGAGTTGTTTAGTGACGGCGGTCACCACTGCAGGATGTCCATTTCCGAGAATAAGCGGCCCCCATGCGAGCGTGTAGTCGAGGAACCGGTTGCCGTCTACATCGAAGTAATAGGGGCCCTCGCCTCGCTCAAAAAAGAGAGGCGTAGGCGCGCCTGCCCGTCGCATACCGCTGGACACGCCCATGGCCAGCGACCGCTGGGATCGAGTCAGTAGCGAGGCCGAAGTGGTAGTGTTCAGTGGCATGCGTACGGCAACTGTGTTTTCCCCGAGGGTCGATCGAATTGAGGAAGGCATCGTTCCGAATTCCTATGACTTGTGCATGATCTTGAACGACCGATCCCCCAGCCCATTTTTCTCACTGCGGGTCGCCAGAGACTTGCAAGCTAGGCCGCGTTGAGCGTTAACGATCGACGGACTTTAAGGCTTTAGCCATCCCGGCACTGCTGGCGAGGGCCGCTCGCTGTACGAGTTTCAAAAGGCGATCCAGATCGTCACCCGTCGCCCGGGCCGTCGGCACGCTGACACTGATCGATCCTGCGGCTAATGCCACTGGATCGAAATTCAAGGCTTCACCGTTTGGTACGGGACTTTTGGGGAAGAAAATAGGGGCGGCGATGCACGTCACTCCAATGTCTGTTTCGTCAGTTTCAATTGCATAACCGTCTTTCGCCACGCGTTCCAGAATGGCCAGAAGCTGCTTCCGGTCGGTAATCGTGAGGGGCGTTCGTCGTTCCAGCTTGGCCTTGGCAAGCAGGCGAACCTGTTTGTCGTGGGGCAGGAAGGCCGCGATGGCCCGTCCGAGCGCGGTGGTATGGAAGGCGTCGCTGGAACGCGTTTTTACGCGTCTCAGCGGCAGGGTGCACTCGAGTACCTCGAGGTAGAGCACGCGATCTTGTCGCAGCATGCCCAGATTGATCGTTTCCTTCGAGCGGCGATGCAACTCTCGTAGATGGGGTTCGGCCGCCCCGATCAGTCGCCTTGAAGCGGCATCAGAAACCAGTCGCTTGGCCAGCATGCTCTGGCGATATACCCCGGTGTTTGGCCGCTCAAGATAGCCAAGGGCCATGAGCGAGTTGAGGATTCGGTGGGCTGTCGGCTTTGGCATCCCCACCTCATCGGCCAACTCGGCCAACGTGCGACCATGGGGATAGCCAGCCGTTGCCTCTAAGAGTCCACACGCTTTTGACAGTGATCCAGATTCCATAGTACGGAATTCTAGCACGCTCGCCTGAAGGCTTCAAGGGCTGACAGACTACAATCCTGTCCATACAAATTTTGGGAATGAAGCGTGGAATCTGTGGGCGAATTTCATGGTGCGTATCGCGATTGTAACAGGGGCATCGGTAGGACTTGGGAAAGAGTACGTCCACCAACTCGACCAGAGCGGCGAAGTAGACGAAATCTGGATGGTGGCACGGCGGGGCGAGTTGCTCGATACCGTGGCCGCTGGCCTTGTCCGCAGCAAGGGGCGAGTGTTTGCGGCCGACCTTACGCGTGCCGAGAGCACGAAGCCGTTTTACGAGGCGCTCGATCGGGAAAAGCACGATGTTGTCTGGCTCGTCAACAACGCCGGCTTTGGCAAGGCAGGTGCCTTTGACCGCTCGCCCGTGCAGGTCAATTTGAGCATGGTCGACCTGAACATTCGGGCGATGGTGGAGTTGACCCAGCGGGTGCTGCCCCACTGTCGACGCGGCTGCCATATCCTGCAAGTAGGCAGTTCAGCGGGCTGGAAGCCGATGCCAAACTTTGCGCTCTATGCAGCCACCAAGTCTTTTGTGAATAGCTTTGCGATTGCGCTCCACTACGAACTAGCCGATCGCGGCATCACCGTCACCGCAGTCTGTCCGGGTCCAGTGGCCACAGATTTCTTTGACGTGTCATCGGAGGGCAGCGACAAAGCCCTCCGGCAAACCCGCGCTGTCGACCCGGCCAAGGTTGTCGCAATCTCTTTGCAAGACGCTCGAGCTGGCCGAGCAGAAAGCGTCTACGGACTTTCCGTCAAACTGTATGGCTGGATGGCGCCGCTGCTGCCCACCCGCCTCACGGCCATGGTGGTCAAGCGTATGCGTAAGGGAAAGTCATAAGGGTTGCAGGCACATTGGATTTGCATCGCATCGCTGCTGGAAGAGCGAGTGTGGGCTGGATATGATTCCGTTGTGCCGCGTTTCATTTTCCTGCAGCAGAAGCGTTCTGCCTGCATTTCCTCTCTCCAAAATTTTGCTTCGGTGACTCACTTGCTCGAACGATTACCAATCTCCCGCCGGCTCTTGTTGATCAGTCTGGCCTACACAATGCCGATCGCGGTGCTTCTCTATTTTGTCGTAGATGGCATCAATCAGGACATCCGTTTTTCCACGCTTGAGAAGTATGGCAATGCCTATCAGCGACCGCTGGCTCTGCTCTTGGAGCATCTTCCGCACCACCATCGCATGGGCCGCCGGGCTTTGGCTGGAGACAGCGGGCAGCAGTCATCGCTTGCTGCCAAGCAGGCGGAAATCGATCAGGCATTCGCCCTGCTGCAACGCGTCGACAGTCAGCACGCAGCCGACCTGCAGTTTACGCGAGAGGAACTGGCACGCAGGAATCGGCCGGAGGCACTCCCTGCCAAAGTCCAACAGGAGTGGGAAGTTCTGAAAAAAGACGTTCTCTTCGCGTCTTTGGGATCAAGCGACGCGGCCCACGGCAGGCTCCTCGAGCGGGTGCTCCTAATGATCAAGCATGCTGGCGACACGTCGAACTTAATTCTGGATCCAGATCTGGACAGCTACTACCTGATGGACAGTACGCTCTTGGCACTCCCGGAAACTCAGCGTCGCTATGCGATGGCACTGGAGGCGTTTGAGGAACTGTCGCGGCAGACCGCACTGAAAATCGCCGATCGCGTGAAATTGGCCGTGCTCGCGTCGCAGTTTGCATCCGATCTAGGCCGTATCTCGGTCGACTGCGACACCGCTTGCGTTGAGGACCAAAACTTCTACGGCCGCATGCAAAGTCTGCAAAGCGGCCTGCAACCGGCACTCAAACGCTACGACGCAGTCGCGCAGCCCGTGCTGCAGACGTTGGCTCGCATCCAAGAGGCAAGGTCGGATTTTGATGCTGCACCACTCGTCAAGCTTTTGATCCAGCAAACGGATGCTGCTCGTGAAGCCAGTTTCACGCTCTGGCGA
The DNA here is from genome assembly GCA_903877395.1 of uncultured Planctomycetaceae bacterium. GTDB lineage: Bacteria > Planctomycetota > Planctomycetia > Pirellulales > UBA1268 > BAIKAL-G1-2R. The sequence goes on along the minus strand of CAIRDU010000401.1, from coordinate 1,013 downwards.
GAGATCGCTGGTTGGCTGGACGAGCTTCTCGACCGCAGGCTCGACCACTACCGTCACCTCCGGGCAATCGCTCTATCCTTAGCGGCTCTGGCATGGTTGGCCGCAGTTGGTCTTGTGGTGCTGATCACGCGGAGCATAGCGGGGCCACTACGACGGGCTGTGGGAATGTTGGACACTGCATCGGACGAAGTTGCACTTGGAGTGGAAGAGATTTCTCGCAGCAGTGAATCGCTGGCGGCAAGCACTCAGGAGCAGGCAGCGTCGCTCGAGGAAGCCGTGAGTTCGGTGGGCGTGATCACAGACATGACCCGCCAGAACGCTGCCGATGCTGGGCTCGCGAATACGAAGTCGAGCGTGGCCGCCGATGTCGCACAGCGCAGCAAGCCCTCCATAGTGCGGATGTCATTGGCTATGGACGCCATCAAGAATTCGACTGACAAAACGACCCAAGTTGTGAAGACAATCTCTGAAATCGCTTTTCAGACCAATCTGCTCGCGCTCAACGCGGCTGTAGAGGCCGCCCGGGCTGGTCAGGCCGGCCAGGGATTTGCAGTCGTTGCCGAGGAGGTTCGCAGTTTGGCAAAGCGATGCGCCGAGTCGGCCCGGAGCACTACTGATCTCATCGAGCAAGTGAAAGAGAGCACTCGCAACGGCATTACTGTCGCAGAAGGCGTGGCCGGTATGCTCGAAGAGATTACTTCAAGCTCCGAGGAAGCAGCCGCCCTCATCGCAAAAGTGGCGGCTGCCAACGTGCAGCAGGCCGACGGGATCGGGCAGCTCAATCGAGCATTTGAACAGATGAACAATGTCACCCAGTCGAATGCCGCGAGTGCTGTGCAAACCGCGTCGGCGAGTGCCCAGATCACTGCGCAGGCAAGGGAGTTGAGCGATTTAGCAGACTCACTCACGGCGGTTGTTGAGGGACAGGGGCATCGATCCTTGTGATTCTGGTCCAAGAAACCTCGCGGATGCCTACGGAGCCGAGGATTGTGCCACGGATTCGAGGATGCCGG
>CAIRDU010000400.1 GCA_903877395.1 uncultured Planctomycetaceae bacterium | reverse complement strand
TGGCACGGCCACGGTCTCGTCGAGTGGCACGTGGGCAAATAGCGGCGATCTCTGGATCGGCAACAACGGCACCGGCACGCTGAACGTGAATGGCGGTAGTGTTACCAACACGATCGGTTATGTCGGCAACAATGCCAGCAGCGTTGGCACGGCCACGGTCTCGAGCGGCACATGGGCGAATAGCGGCGATCTCTTGATCGGCAACAACGGCACCGGCACGCTGAACGTGAGTGGGGGCAAAGTCACCAACTCCGCTGGCGTTCTCGGCTACGCCGCCGGCAGCGTTGGCACGGCCACAGTCACGGGCGGCACGTGGGCCAACGCCGGCAACTTCCTCGTCGGCTACAGCGGCACCGGCACGCTCACCATCTCAGGGAGCGGCCTCGTGTCGGTGTCGGGAACGCTCTCGAAGGGCACCTCTGGCACGATCAACCTGAACTCCGGCGGCACGCTCCAGATCGGCGTTGGGGGGGCGGGTGGCGTCCTCGACGTGGCCGCTCTCACGAACAATGGCACGCTCATCTTCAACCGGTCCGATGCCTCCACCTACTCCGGCATCATCAGCGGCACGGGTTCGGTCACGAAGCAGGGTAGTGGCCAACTCACGTTCAACGGAGCCAATTCCTACACGGGCCTCACGACAATCTCCGGCGGCACCATCGCCCTCTCGGGCACCGGCTCCATCGGCACCGGCGGTCTGAATCTCGGCAGTGGTGGCGTGTTTGACATCGTCGCCCTAGCGTCCAGCATCTACTCACTGCCCTCGACCGGCAACCTGACAGGGTCCGGAACGCTCTCGGGGATTGGCCATACGCTGGCCGTGCTCGGATCGTTTCTGCCGGGCACTTCGCCGGGAGCCGTCACGGTTGATACGGGCCTTGTGCTTGACCTGTCGGGTGCGACGAGCACCACGTTCGATATCACCAGCCCGCTCTTTACGGCAGGAACATACGACCTTGTGAATGGCAACGGCAGCGTGCATTTCGGCAGCGTACTCAACCTCATTTTTAGTGGTGGCACATACAACAACGGCACGGATGTTGTGCAACTGTTCGCAAACACAGGGGGCTTCACCTGATCTTTTTCATCGGTGAACTCCTTCGGCTTGGCTGCGGGGCAGTACGCCGCGTTCAACGCTGGCAATGGCTTCATCAGCATCGTCCCGGAGCCATCCACTTACGCCCTCACCGCGATCGGTGTTGGCATCGTTGCGCTGATGCATCGGCGGAAGCGGGCGACGGCAAAGATTGCGACCTGAGCACACGACTGGCCATTCCACTCCACTCGCTGCTCTGACTGGGCAGGGCATCGGGAGATTCGTAAGTGACCTGCCCCCCTTCAACGGCACCGCTCCAGCGGCTGAGTCGTTCCGCCACCTCCGGCGAGAGGGTGCGGAGTTAGTTGAGGTCTAGGTCGCCCGGCTTGCCAACGAGTGCCGCCGCCTGCTCGATGGTGAGTTCCGTGATCGAGGGGCCATCGGCCGGGACAGAGGCTCGCCCACCTGCCACATCACGAGCATCACGGCGAGGGCTAGAATCCATCGGACAAATGCATGCCTGTGATTAGTTCACTTTTCGTTCGCGCCCTTCCCAGTACGGCGCACGCAATTTGAACTTCTGCAATTTGCCAGTGGCGGTTCGCGCGAGCTCTGGGCGAACTTCCACGCTCGTTGGGCACTTGTAATGCGCCAATCGCACGCGACAGTGATCGATCAGATCCTGTTCGCTTACGATGGCTCCGTCGGCAAGCACAACGATCGCTTTGATTGTTTCACCCCACTTATCGTCGGGCACGCCAATGACCGCAACTTCAGCGATTGCGGGGTGGGAAAAGAGAGCGTCCTCAACTTCGATGGAAGCCACATTTTCGCCGCCCGTGATAATCACATCCTTCTTGCGATCAGAAATCGTCACATATCCCTCCGGGTCCATGGTGCCGCCGTCGCCCGTGCGAAACCATCCATCGCAAATTGCTTCGGCGGTCGATTCCGCTTGTTGCCAGTAGCCATCCATCACCACATTGCCACGTGCGAGAATCTCGCCTTGATCATCAACACGCACTTGAATTCCAATGCATGGTGCGCCAGCGCGGCCGAGACGCAGCGCACGTTCGTGGCTCTCTAGCGAATCCCACTCGGCACGGTCACGATTGAACGTGAGGAGCGGCGAAGTCTCGGTCAGACCATAAAGCTGCATGAACTCCCACCCAAGTTCATCTGCGACGCGTTCGATGGTTCGTGTTGGTGGCGGCGCACCCGCTACGACCATGCGAACACGATCACGCCCAGGTACCACACCTTTCCATTCTCGTGCAGCATCGAGTATTGCGTTCACCACCGCAGGAGCGCCGCAAAGCAGATTCACGCCATGCTGCTCGACTCGTCGTAAAATCTCGACGCCAGACACTTGTCGCATCACGATTTGTCGCACGCCCATTCCGGCGAGCACAAAGGGCATTCCCCAGCCGTTGCAGTGAAATGTTGGCAGTGTATGAAGATAGACATCGCGGTCGCTCACTCCCAAGTGCAGTCCAAATGTCATCGTGTTTACCCACAGATTGCGATGGGTCAGCTGAACGCCCTTGGGCCGTGCGGTCGTTCCGCTGGTGTAATTGATCGTGGCAATTGCATTCTCATTGCGTGACCATGTCATTGGCGGCGCAGGAGAGTTCGACTGGTGCAGGAGTGCATCCGAGTCGTCGCCCAGAATAGCTCGGTGCTCGCATGGAATTTCGCGAAGCGAATTCGCGAGTGCTGGATCAACCAGCAGAAGTCGCGCACCCGAGTGTTGAACGATGTACAAGATTTCTGTGGCGCTGAGTCGAAAGTTGATGGGCACCAAGACGCGTCCCGCCGCGGGCACGCCGTAAAGTGCTAAGAGCAGTCGGGCGGAATTCTGCGTGACAATCGCAATGCGTTCGCCAAACCCGATTCCAAGAGCATCGAGTCCTTGCGCATAGTTGCCTGCCAGCCCGGCGATGTCCCTGTATGTCAATTCGCCAAGACTCGGGGCGACTTGGTTTGGTTCGTCGATGATTCCAATTCTGTCGCCATAAACAATCGCGGCGCGTTCGAGGAAGTCACATGTGGTCATCGCTGTAAGCACGGGATATCCTCGTGGTTCAATGAAACGCTTAATGCCGTAGTGAAATAGTACGAAATGTAGCCATCCGGCTGTGGAGCAAGTCGTGACCGCATTGAGAATGATGGCCTGCCCCCATGAATGGCTTCAGTTGTTACGTTAGGGTTTTGCCCTCCAGTAGACCAGTCCTGTGCGGTTGCGGAGGCGTAGCCGTAGCCGTAGCCGTAGCCGTAGCCGTAGCCGTAGCCGTAGCCGTCGTGCGTTCTCCTTCTCGAGATCCTTATCGCCGCTTGGCCGGAGTCTATCCTGAGGCCAACGTACTGCTTTTTCCATTTGTGGTTCTGTGGTGGAGTGCGTCTGCTCCGTCACGCCGATCTTCTGGGTCGCGTTGGCAACGGTCTTGCATCTCCCCGCCCCCTCGACCTCAACCTCTCGAAGTGTGGGGATGATCTGCTCAGTCTGTGATTTCTTTCCTCGTGGCATTGAATGCCCCCTTTCGTTATCACACCACCAGATTCTCTCACTGGGAGTGGTGCCGTTGAATGGGGCAGGTCACGTCGCAATCGCACTCGCTTTGAGCCCGGTCCCACGCACAAAAACCTCCCCGTAGGTCGACGTGCGAGCGCAGCGGTGTGAAGAGCCAGACCCGTCAGCCGAGAGCCCGTTGTGAAAGTACCGTCAACGGGGCTATCCTCTTGTCGTGTTGTGTTATCCTTTTTGGGTGGCTTGCTTATGACAATCGCCGACGCTTTCTTTGTGTTCCGTAACGCTCGCCGCCGCCCCGTACCGCAGCGGCTCGTTGGCTTCGCCTGCATCGTGCTGCTCTGCTTGGCCATCGGCCGCACCGCCGCCGACGACCTGACGCCGCGGCCAACGATGGGCGAGATCATCCGGCTTGACACCGCGGCCGATGCACTCCTGCCAGCCAATGCGACGATTGAAGTGCTCGCCTCCGGCCTCGATTGGAGCGAGGGCCCGGTCTGGCTCCCAAAGACCGAGAAGCAGCCCGGCGGCGGCGGGTTTGTCGTCTTCTCGGATGTGCCACGGAACAAGATCTATCAATGGAAGGAGGGCGCGGGTCTGAGCGTGTTCCTCGAGCCCAGCGGCTACACAGGCCTGCCAGGCTACAGCAGCGAGCAGGGGAGCAACGGTCTGGCCATCAACGCAGCCGGCGAGTTGATCTCCTGTGAGCACGGCGACCGACGGGTCTCTGTACTCACCCACCGCGGCGGCAAGCGGACGCTCGCCGATGCCATCGACGGCAACCGGTTCAACAGTCCCAACGACTGCACGATCGACAAGGGGGGCGCCATCTATTTCACCGATCCACCCTATGGCCTGCCTGAAGGCGCGAAGGACACAAAGACCCGCGAGATCGCCTGGCACGGCATCTACCGGATCGCGGCCTCCGGCGGCGTGACACTGCTCTCGAAGGAAATGACGTTTCCCAACGGCATCACGCTGAGCCCCGATGAGAAGACGCTCTACGTGGCCCAGTCAGATCCGCAGGCCGCGCTCTGGAAGGCGTTTGCAGTGAAGGCTGACGGCACGCTCGGGCCATCGCGTCTGCTCCACGATGCAACCGCGATGGTGGAGAAGCACCGCGGCCTGCCCGACGGGCTGAAGACTGACGTCACGGGCCACATCTGGGCGACCGGCCCCGGCGGTGTCCATCTCATCTCGCCCGACGGAAAACTGCTCGCCCGCATCGATACGAAGATGGCCTGCGGCAACTGCTGCTTCGGCGGCGACGACGGCTCTTGGCTCTACATCTGCTCCGATGCCTTCCTTGTCCGTGTGCCGACGAAGACCCGCGGCTACGGGCTGTAGATTGCGGCTCGTGCCCGGCCCTCGCGGGGCATCCGTCGATCCAATATGTGCCCCGATTCCGTGAAGCCCTCGCATGCGAGCAGGCTCCGCCATAAATGATTTGGGCCGTCAGCATGCCCCGCTGAAAACGCTGACAATCTCGCTGACTCACACCACAATTGAATCAAAGTTAGGGGTAGCATCTACAGTGCACTTCCCTCACAATAGAAAACGGTTCCATCCATGGGGCCGGTCACGCGCCGGCTCTCGTGTGTCTTGCACGATCGGCCACCTTGCAAAACGGTATAAATCCAACGAATCTCTCTGAAGTTATGGTTGGCCGACCCGTATGAAACTCTTGTTGGTCAACGCGCTCCCGGATCTGGTGCGGTCCATCGCCCACCGGGTCGACCACGTGACAGTTCTGGCCAGTCCGCACAGGCAGTCAGAATACGAGGGCCTGCCGTCGAGTTGCCGCGTCATCCCCTTCGTGCCGCGTGCCAAGGTCGACCCTGCCGCGATCCTCACGCTGCGTCGCATCATTCGCGATGTTCAGCCCGATATCCTGCACGCGTTTCCGCCTCGCTCACTGGCTGCAGCCGTCCTCGCAACGATTGCGCTGCCCAGACCGCCCCGGCTGGTTTCCTATCGGGGGATCGCCCATACGCCGTCCTGGCTGGCGCCGTCCGATCTTCTGACATTTCTGTGCCCAAAAATCGCGATCCACTGCTGCGAATCCAACGCCTGCGCCGACCATCTCGTCGAAGCGGGAGTTCCGCGATCCAAGTGTGAGACGATCTATAACTGCGTTCGGCACCAGCCCCAGCCCTTCTCGCGGCAGCAGCTTCTAGAGCGATTCAATATTCCATCCAATGCCTTTGTCGTCGGCACCACTGCAACGATCCGGCCTGTCAAAGGCACGGATATTCTCCTCGAAGCAGCCGCGAGATGCGTGGACCTGCCCGACATCTACTGGCTGCTCATCGGACCTGTGCACGACGCTCGGGTGGAGAAACTTGTGCGCGCACCGCTCTATGGCGACCGCCTTCGAATGGCGGGCCCTATTTCCAATGCCGGGGTGCTGGCGAATGCCTTCGACCTGTTCGTGATGCCATCCCGGCAGGAGGCCCTGTGCAAGGCGCTCCTGGAGGCGATGTCTCAGGGTGCCTGCCCAGTGGTCAGCGACGCTGGTGGCATGAAGGAACTCGTACGAGACGGCGTTGATGGCATCGTGGTTCCACGCGAGAACGTTCAGGCACTTGCCGATGCCATCCGCCTCTTACACGCCGACCGGGATCGGGTGCAACGCTACGCCAGTTCGGCCCGGCAGCGTGTCGAGGAAATGTGTTCGCCGGAAATCATGGCGGACAGAGTGCTGCGGGTGTATAGCAGGCTCATGGGGCCTCAAAGCTGATCCCAGCAGAAGCTGATAGGCACCGAAGTGGTCAGCGACTTGGGGCGAATGCTCGCACAGAACACTCTGCAACGTGCAGCAAGCGTTTGTTCACCCGATCATCGTCGATCATCCAACTCGCGGGGTGCATAGAATATCGCATGCAAAACGGTAGCGATCGAAGAGCGGATGCTCACAGAGCATTCTTCTTTTGATTCTATCGCGACTATCCGCGATGCTGTGCGGTCTGTGCGTAGAGTTGCTCGAGCTTTTCGATGTGGGCGTCAGGCAGAAAAAGTTTTTGGGTTCTGGAGAGTCCCGCACAGCCCTGCCGTCGGTATTCCGCAGGATCATTCAGCAGTTGGATGACGGCCGCAGCCAGGGCACGGGCACTGTTCTTTGGCACAAGAAGCCCGCCACCTTCCGCGAGCACCTCCGACACACCCCCGCATTGAGTCGCGATCACCGGCACTCCGCAGGCCATGGCTTCGACGGCAGTCAGGCTAAACGATTCGTTGGTCGATGGCACGAGCACGAGCGACGCGTGAGGCAGAAGTTCTTGCAAATCGTAACGGTTTCCCAAAAGGTGGGTTCCGTCGAGGCGAGTGCCTCGCGGCAATGTCCCAGGGCCAGCAAGTGCCAGCACGGTGGTGGGGTGAATCTTGCGGACAATTTGTAATGCACGAGCAGCCAACAGTTGGCCTTTCTGGCGGCAGAGTTTTCCGGCCACAAGCAATACGGGTACCCCGCTTGAAACACCGAGCAACGGCCGTAGGCGATCTGGACCGCTTGCAGGTTGAAAAACCGTGGGGTCGACAAAGTTCCAGAGCACCACTCCGCGATCTCCCCATGCGGCCCCACGACGTTGATGCTGCCGAAGCGTGCTGTGCGATACCGCTATGAGCCGGCGATGAAACCACGCGTGCGCCCGAAGCGAGTTGGTGTGGAGGTGGGCCACGCTAGGAACACCGTGCAACACCTGAAGGAGAGCACCAAAATTGCTTGCCCTCGTGAGATGGGAGTGAAAGACATCAATTTGTTCGTGCTTGCAGAAGGCAGCAACTCTCGCGCATTCATTCAGTGGCCACCGCCGAAAGTCGGTTGCCAAGAGGGTTGCCTCGTTGGCAGTCTCGCCGGCAATCCATGAATGAGGACTGGCTGCCACCCATATCCGGTGCCCACGCGCCGCCAGCAGAGCCACGATACGTCGGGCGTAGATCACAGCGCCGCTGTGGCCTGGTGTAGACGTGGCGATCACAATATTCATAGAGAAGGCACGCGGAGAGAATCAACAAAGAACATCGGATGTATTCGCACGTCGAGTGCAACCCAGCGAGAGCACTATCACGGCACGCTTTCCATCCGTAAAATAAGGGTCGCCTGTTAGATTGTGCCTCGGGGCCTCTGGTCGACAGGCAACGACTCCTTCCACGTAGTCTACCGCTTGAATCCGATCGGCGCGCATAAGATCTTCGACGATGTAATCGCGAGATTCATCGATATTGGGGTCCACGCGATGAGTTGTGAGATTCCACGTGTGCGTGGTGAATCGCACGCCAATGTCCCGGCTTATCTGCCCCACCCATACGGGCCGCCCGATGAATTGCAACGGTGTCAGCCAGAGACGGAGGTGCAATCGCTCATTAATCGAACTGCGAATCCGCTGCAATGCCACATCCTGACTACGACCAAATAAATGCAATGGGCTTACGGGGGAATAGCGATACTCGTCGCCAAACACAAACGCCCGAAATGTCTTCCAACAGGTTTTCAGCGTAAGTGTTTCGCATTCATCCCAGCGTGCTGTGCATGCACTCAGCACGGTTGTCAATTCACCGATCAACACGAGATTCACGGGGTCTCCCGGCCGCACTCCCTTTTCGTCGGTCGTGACTGCCGGCATATCCAGCAGTTTTTCTGCCAACTGAAACTCGTTGCACGGAATGGTGGCAGAGGCTGGAAAAAGACTGGAGAAGTCTCGCTGCAGGGAGTCGGTGGTAAGGCCAGGTACAGGAATGACAAACGTTAGGTCGACAACCTGGCCTACTGGATCTGCGGGCAGATGGGTCAGCCGGACAAGGCCGTCGTCGGCCCCGAGGCCGCCGGTGGGAGAGAGTCTCACCCGGACTGTTTTGCTTCCTGCATCGAGCGTCGTGTAGACAAAACCAGTCACGTTTTCGCCAGGCAGGATCGGTCGCAACGGAAAGGCCTGCGTGGCAAAGCATTCGTCCATGCGGCGATTCGCCCAGGCTCCCGTCAGCAGTTTGAGTGGGAGTAGGGCAAAGAGCGGCAGGAAATAGAACGCAGCGATCCCGAAGGCAGACAGCTGTTTGATGATAGAGAAATGATTGATGCCGGCTGCTTCCAAAGGCGTGTAGTAGTGAGGGTCGATGTCGAGGGCATTGAGCCGCAGTGGAGTGGCATGCCGGTTCACCACGTGCAGAAACACAGGCTGAATGCTGCGACTGGCTAGCGAAACGCCAAATAGCTGACGGCTTTCTTGCGCGGATAACACCGCTACGGTAACCTCAGCCAGCGGAGTTTCTTGCGTGTGTCCTCGCGAAAGAAATGTGCGTAGCTGTGGCTCGGGCGAGTAGCCAGTGGCAAACAGTCGCTGCAGCACTTCGATGAGGCGGTGGATTGAATTCACGAGGGAACTGTCGCGGAAAGGATAGGGCATTGGAAAATCGCACTGGAAGAATGCCACAAATCTAGCGTGATGTTATCCTGTTAGATCTAGCTTGCGGCTTTTTTCAGTCTATCATTTGGAAACGCGCGGACGCTGGCCTTCATGAACATGAAACAGATGCGATCGATCGTTGGGGCATGGCTGGCGGTATGGACGAGTGCGTGCGGTGTGTGGCTGCAAGCACCGGGTGTCGTGGTGGCGGCTTCACCCACAGCCTCGTCGAACGCAACGAACACACAGCGGCGCGGCGACGAGCCCCCGCCAGCGGAGAACCTCGTGAAGGGGATGACGCTTCCAGTGGGCTTTCGGGCGGTGCTGTTTGCGTCTGAGCCGGATGTGTCGCAGCCAATCGCCATGACCACCGACGAGCGTGGCCGGTTGTGGGTGGTCGAGAACTATTCGTATCCAGAGTGGCGGGAGTCGGGCACTGACCGCGTGGTCATCTTTGAAGATGACGATGGCGATGGTCGGTTCGATTCTCGTACCGTCTTCCTAGACGGCGGCCGAAATCTGACTGGCATTGAAGTTGGCTATGGCGGTGTGTGGCTCACTTCGCCACCGCAGCTTCTATTTGTTGCCGACCGGGATCGAGACGATGTACCCGATGGCGCAGAAAAAAGCAGAGGCTTTGCGAGCGAGACGATCCTGGATGGCTTCAATGCCAAGGAAGTAGGGCACAACATCGTCAACGGACTGCGATGGGGCCCCGACGGTTGGCTCTATGGCAGGCATGGAATCACGGCTACGAGTTGCGTCGGCATTCCAGGCTCGCCCGATCAAGACCGCACGGTTATCGACTGTTCGATCTGGCGGGTACATCCTGTCACGCGGGCTTTCGAGGTGGTGACTCGCGGCACGACCAATCCCTGGGGGTTTGACTACGACGACCTTGGCGAGATGGTGTTTACCAATAACGTGATCGGCCATCTGTGGCATGTGATCCCGGGAGCCCATTACGAGCGGATGTATGGCGTCGATCCGGAATCGCACGTATACGAATTCATGCCGCAGTGCGCCGACCATCTGCATTGGCCCGGAGGCGAGTGGCAACAGTCGCGTGAAGCGGATGGCAAGCAGGATCCGGCGGTGGATGCCCTCGGCGGCGGCCACTCTCATTGCGGCGGCATGATTTATCTAGGCGACTTGTTTCCAGATCGGTATCGCGGGCAGATGTTTTTCTGCAACACGCACGGTAAGCGAGTGAATGTTGACTCGCTGGAGCACGGCCCGAGAGGCCTCATCGGCCACCACGAACCAGACTTTCTCAAGGCATTTGATACGTGGTTTCGGGGGATTGAGCTGGTCAGCGGGCCGGATGGACGGGTATGGATTGCAGATTGGACCGATGCTGGCGAATGCCACGACCACGACGGCGTTCATCGCACTTCAGGCAGGATCTATACGATTCTCTATGAATCGCGTCCGGAGGTATCTGGTGTGCGCGGCCAATCTAGCCCGGCTGCCACGCCCCCGAATGCATCGGTTTCACAGGCGGGACTGCCTCGGGCAGTGGCACTTGATCTGCACGCGGCCACCGACGCTGAGTTGGTGCGATTGCAGCTGCACCGGAACGATTGGTTTTGCAGGCACGCCCGGCGGATTCTTTCGGAGCGGCACGTGGCTGGCCGCGATCTCTCTGCCGCAGCTGCCAAACTGCGAGCGATGGCCGAAACGCACACCGACCCCACTCGCCGCCTGCGCGGCCTGTGGGCTGCGTATGCGATGGGTGCAGCCTCGCCCGAGTGGCTTCGCGAGCGACTGAGCGATCCACACGAGTCGGTTCGGGCGTGGGGAGTGCGGCTGCTTGTGGATAGAAACGTTGGGAGCCCACAAGGAAAGCCGGACGGACTTGCCGCGGCTTTGGTAGAGCGAGCTACGGTTGATCCTTCGGGCCTTGTTCGGCTGCATCTGGCCGGTGCGCTTGGAAAATTGCCAACTGCGTGGCGATGGGAGATCGCCACGCAGTTGGCAATACGATCCGCGGACGCCGATTGGAACTCGCTGGCCTTAATGATTTGGTATGGCATTCGCGAAGCGGTGATTCAAGATCCGGCCAGAGCTGTGCAACTGGCAGCTTCAACGCCAATGCCCACCTTGCGTCGGCTGGTGGCCAGGCGGCTGGCATTTGATGCCGATCGCTTGCCTGCAGCCGCAGAGGCGTTGTGCAGATTATTGGCACCCAATACAGAAGATGAAAATGAAAAACCGAGCGAGCATCGCTCGATACAGCGACGCGTCGACTCACTCGCCGGTATGGCCGAGGCTCTGCGAGGCAGGCGTCGTGTGGTCTTGCCAGAGCCACTTGTGGCAGCGACCAACGGTCTTATCCAACAGATCAACGACCAGATGCCGGCAGGCCGCGCCGCTGCGATCGCCCAAACGATGGCGGCCATTTTGGCCAAAGAAAAATCATTTGCCGAACTGCGGGCAGTGGCACTCGATCCGGCTGCACCCGTGGAAGCCAGGCGCGAGGCGATTGCCGCGATTGGCCAGAGCAGGACAGCCGCCAACCCGTCCGAAGGCCTCGATGCCGCCGAGGTGCTTTCCAAGCTCCTCGACGATCACAGCGTGCGAGGCGAGGCAGTGCGATCGCTTGCCGGATGTGCAACGCCCAAAGCCACTCAACGGGCCGTCCAACGGCTACCACAATTAGCTCCATCCGACCGCCATATCGCACTTGACTGGATCGTGCGGCGGCCCGATGGCGCATCGCTTGTGCTGGATGCAATCGAATCAAAAAAGCTGGCCGCTGGAGAACTCTCTGCCACACAGGCTAGGGTGATGCACGACAGCGGAGATACGGCGCTCGCTGAGCGATTGGTGAAGCTCTGGGGCACGGTGCGAGAGACCTCTGCGGATCGCATGGCAGCGATCGAGCAATGGAGGTTAAAGCTCTCGTCCGAGTCCTTGGCAAAGGCCGATCGAAGTCAGGGCCGCGCGGTGTGGCAGCAGCGGTGTGCTGGCTGCCACATGCTGTTTGGCGGTCGTGGTCGAGTGGGCCCAGATTTGACCGGCTCCGGCCGTGCTGACGTTGAGTACGTGCTGGCAAACGTGATCGATCCGAGTGCAATCGTACCCGAGGCTTGGAGGTTGACGCAGGTGATCACCTCCGATGGCCGAGTAGTAGCGGGGGCTATGGCGGCTGCCGACGAGCGCACGCTGACGTTGCGAACGCCCGAGGGAGATGTTGTGTTCGATCAAAGTGAGGTGGATGAGGTTCGCAAGCAGAAGGAATCGGTGATGCCCGAAGGCCTTTGGAATGGCCTCACCGACGCACAGGTGCGGGATTTAGTCGCTTACCTCGCGTCTCCCGTACAGGTTGCTCTGCCGGATGAATAATAGGTCGTCTGCTGCGGGCGAGACCCGCCGACGAGACGTTCCGACCCACTCCCCGCCTCTCCTCCTCCGAAGAAATTAGATGCCGACTTTCAATCGCGTTGTTTTGGCGATCATGGCCCACCCGGATGACATCGAGTTTGTGGCCGCTGGTACGATGCTCCGTTTGGCAGAAGTCGGTTGGGAGTTGCACGTTTTTAACGTCTCGAGTGGCGACTGTGGCAGCATGACGATGCCACCCGATCTCACCGGTCGTGTGCGTGAGGCAGAGGGCAGGGCAGCAGCGGCCATCATGGGAGCCACGTTCCACGAGAGTCTCGCATCGGACCTCATGATCTTTTATGACGAGTCAATGGTGCGACGTGTGGCTGCGCTGGTGCGTCGCGTGCGACCACGGATCGTGCTGACCCATTCGCCGGCCGACTATATGGAAGACCACACCAACACATCGCGTCTGGCCGTCACGGCGTCATTTGCTCGCGGAATGCCAAATTTCCGCACCGACCCACCGCTGGAGCCTTGTGAACGAGACATTACGGTCTATCACGCCATGCCGCATGGTCTGCTCGATGGCCTGCGATGCACAGTCACCCCCGACGCTTTTGTAGACATCACTAGCGTAAGAGAAAAAAAGCGACGGGCACTCGCCGCTCACGCCAGTCAGAAGTCGTGGCTCGATGCGACGCAGGGAATGGACAGCTATCTCGATGCATGCGACACGATGTCGCTGGCCGTCGGAGGCATGTCGTGCCGGTTTAAGCATGCCGAGGGCTGGCGGCGTCACCTGCACCTCGGGTTTTCCGCCCGCGACGACGACCCGCTCGCCGAGGCCCTCGGCGAGCAGTATTGTGTAAACCCTGCGGTCAAGTCACGATCGTGATGTTCTCTTGTGCCACTGAGTTGAAGGCTGAATCCATGATGCCACGTCCTTTGAGCCGAATCGCACCAGAATGGTGGGATTATACAACCCTCGATGCAGCGATCATCCGCGATGCTGCGGCACTGTCGCCTCGCGCGATCGAACAACTCTCTCGGCCCGGCTTTCGCGTTGTATTCTACGAAACGCTTCAGGACTTTTATCTCGCCGAGGCCCTCGAATATATCGTGGCATGGCGTGGGGCGACTGCCGATGAGCCCGTTGGTGTGTGTGGCCCGATTGGGCCAACAGAGCAACTGCCACTGGTGGCAAGGCTCGTCAACGAACTGGGGCTCGATCTCAGGTATGCCCATTTCTGGGGCATGGATGAATGGTATGAGAATGGCCGGGAGGTGCCGGTCTCGCATCCGCTCTCTTTTGAACGCGCCGATCGCGAGCTTTGTTTTGATCGCATCAGACCGGAACTGCGCATACCGGAGGAGAATCTGCATTTCCCAAAAGCCGACACGGCGGCCTATACGGCGAGTTGGAATACCGCGAGGTGCGCAGTAATGCAGGGCGGGCAAGGCGATACAAAGCACTGGGCGTTCAACGATCCGCCGCGTCGCGTCGGTGCATACCAGCACGAACCGCCAACACCGAAGGAGTATCGCAGCCTTGGTTCAAGGGTTGTCGATCTTCATCCAGTTACGCTCGCGCAGAACGCCCGCACCAGTGGCGGCGGCAACATCGGGCTGGTTCCAACGCAGGCGATCACCGTTGGCCCGTGCGAGACGTGGCGTGCTGAGAAGGTATCAATCTGGCACGCCGGCGTTCACGACAACCCGCTTGGGCAGCGGCTGACAGCGATGATGATCTCGCAACGCATCATTGACACGAGCGTTCCGATGTCGCTCTTGGCCGACCACCCGAACGTGCAGTTCAACTATTATCGCGGCGGTCTTGGAGACTGTTCGGTTGAGATGCACTGATTATAGAATCGCGGAATCGCGTTACCGTGCACAACGGCCTTGCGAAACCTTATCGTATCCTGACTCCATTTTTGTGTCCCGAGGTCCTTGAGGAGATTATCCACCGTGCCTGTCCCTGCCCCCATCAGTGGAATTCTTACCCCTCACATGGTGCCTCTGGATGACCGCGGCGGTATCGCGGAGGCAGAACTACGACGCTATGTGAACTGGCTGATTGAGCGAGGGGTTCACGGTCTCTACCCCAACGGATCTACGGGGGAGTTCACGCGATTTTCAGTTGAGGAACGGCGAAGAATTGTGAGCATCGTCTGCGATGCTGCCGGGGGCAGAGTGCCGGTG
>CAIRDU010000399.1 GCA_903877395.1 uncultured Planctomycetaceae bacterium | reverse complement strand
CCGTTGGCAGGCGAGCGCCTTCGGCGACGACAATGAGTGTGAACTTCTTTCCCTCGCTATCTCGTTGGAGCACCTTGCGGCAGACGTTTTCGAAAGTCCACCTAATCTCCGGCAGCAGAATGACGTCCCCGCCTCCAGCGATGCCCGCGTGAAGCGCAATCCAGCCGGCGTGGCGACCCATCACCTCCAGCACCATGATTCGTTCGTGGCTCGCAGCCGTCGTATGGAGCCGGTCGAGCGCATCGGTGGCCGAGGCCACGGCGGAGTCGAAGCCGAACGTGAAGGCCGTTGCACCGAGGTCGTTATCGATTGTTTTGGGCACGCCAATGACAGGCATGCCGTGTTGATACAACTGCTGCGCGATGGCCAGCGATCCATCCCCGCCCACGCAAATCAGCCCACAGATTGAGAGCTGACGCAATGTTGTCGCCACCTGCTCGAGCAGGACTGGATCGATCGCCACCCGCTGGTCTTCGCCAACGGTAGCGGAGAATCGCCCCTTGTTGGTGGAGCCCAAGATCGTGCCGCCTTGCGTGAGAATGCCTGCTGTGTTGCGGGCATTGAGCGGCATGTAGCCGACCGGTTCGATCAGCCCTTCGTAGCCCCTCAAAAATCCCACGCAATCGTAGCCGAGCCGCTCCGCGCTCTTCACGACCGCCCGGATGACGGCATTCAGGCCCGGGCAATCACCGCCGCTGGTAAGAATGCCGATTGTGGGCTTGTGGGTTGTCATAGTCGCACCGTTGAAGCAGGAGGGCCTTATCAACCAATCTATTCGTTCGTTCTCTTCTGGACAAAATCGAGCCATACGAGCAGGCTCGGGTATGACGCAACTCCGAGTTCTTCTCGGCGGTTGGCAACCGCATCGGGGCTTGTCGCAAGCGGGCTTGCGGCGGCCGAACGTGCGACCGACAGCCCGGGGCTCATGAGGCTGGGGTCCAGCACAATCGCTGCGGTCTGAATGCCCGCATTGCGGCCCGCCTCCCACTCCCCGGGCGAATCTCCCACCATCCAGGCGGTTGAAGCTGCGATGCTGTGGATCGCGAGCATTTCGTGGATGAATCGAGGCGACGGCTTTCGGTACACGGGTGTTTCCTGCGGAGACTCCGGGGCAATACAGACACCGGCGAACAACTCGGCCCCCAGCTGCAGCATCTCGACCATCCTACGATTGACGGCCTCGACGTCGGCCATCGTGAACAGCCCTCGGCCGACGCCGGATTGGTTCGTGAATAAAAAGAGCTTTACGCCTTCGGTCTGCAAGCGAGCCAGTGCCTCCCGCACTCCTGGCAGCACGACAATATCGTCTGGGTTGCTCAGATAATGCTTGTTGGCGATAAGCGTGCCATCGCGGTCTAGGAAAACAGCTCGCAAAGGCGTTGGGTGGCCCACGTCGCACGTGGTATCGGAAGGGGTTTGCATGGTGGTGGGCGCGTCCTATCGAACCGGTGGCAGATCCACGGCCTTTTCTGCCGTTAACGTTCGCACAAACTCCGCAAGCTTGCTGGGTTCAAACCACTTCAGCCACAAATATCTCAGCCCAATTGGCACGCCGGCGTTCCCGTGTTCGCCAGGCCCGATCGCCAGAAGGACCTGCGCCCCCTGACGCGGAATACTCTCAAGCGCATACGACATAGTTGTCTGTGTAATCATCTGATCAAGCACATCGCTTGTCACCGAGATCTGGGGAAGAACTATCTGCTTCTGACCATTCGAATCTACTGTTTCCTGGTCTGGAATCATCGTTGCTGTCTCAAAAACAAAGGTTTCCGGGTGAGGCTTGCCCTGCGCACCAATGTATGTCCATACAATCGGGGCATAGAAGGGAATGGTCCCCGGGATCTGAAAATAATCTCGCAACTGGACGACGCAGGCCTCACTCGCATCGACTGCGTCCTGCAATCTGTTCCCAATAGATTGCTGCTTTGCTCCAAACGCCTGCAGGGCAAGATAGTTTCGATGACAATTGCCGACTGACAGAACGACCAGCATCGCCACGCAAACCAACCATGCTGCAGGGTACACCGGCAACAACCTCCTATTCACCCAGATGAGGCCCCCCACGACGGTCAATCCGATTGGAAGGGGGCATAAAATGCAGTTGCGCGCAAGCCACCCTGAACTGGCCAGATTCTGGCCGACTGCAATGTAAGGAAAGGCAGCAGCAGCAAGCATGGCTAGCCCACCCAAGGCCATCAACTTCGACCCACGCATGGAAATGGAATCTCCAGGCAGTTCCTTCATCCAGTTCATGTGGCTCAGTAACCAAGCTGACAAGAGGCCGGCCACGACTGCAGCTACGACCCAACTTTCGGAAGCAAAAAGATCAACAGTGCCCTGATAACAAAAATAATATGCCATGTTGGCATATCCTGCGATGAGGAGCACCGGATTGAGTGACGGCTGGTTGTAGTTCTCGTACAAACCGCTCGTAGGCGTAAACCAACTCTTCCAAATCCAAAACACAACGGGCAAGATCAGAAAATCGAGCCATCGGAGGCAACCCGCTACAGCTTGGCTCGCAACCTCGCGAACGCTCACATCCGTCTGCCTCAGCCAGAACAGCATGCCAGCTACGGCATAAAAGAGAACCAGCTGGGAGTTCAAATTAAACGAGACAAAAAACACTGTCAGCGCCAGCACCCGAATTGCATGCCGAACTGAACCTTTGGATTGTCTGGTAGCTACAAACAGCAACCAAGCCAACCAAAAGAGAAGCACGCATGCAGTATTCATCCACAACGACAGTTCACCCAACAGTTCAAAAACCGGTGATGTTGCCGCCAACACAGCAACGGCTCCCGCAACCATCGAAGGCAACCGACCGAGCCGTTGCAAAACCACGCGCATCGCCAAAGCCGATACGCACCACGCAAGAACCCCGAGCGACTTCGCCAGAAAAATGCGATCCGAGACGAGCCGAAAGGGCTGGTAAAAAAACAAATCCAAGGGCCGGCCCACCTCGCTGAACAATCGCCCCATAATCAAAGGGCCACCCGGCTTGGCAAGATCTACGTTGCACCACCAACCATCCCAAATGACATGATCGGTCAGCAGAAGAATACCGTGTGCCGCAAGGCCTGCGAGAAGGATCGCTCCCGTCAGCCAAAGCCAATCTGAACGCCGCGATTCATCGGCACTTTGCATCGTTGTCACGCTTGCGCCGCCCTCGTAGTCGGAACATCGATCCAGTTATAGTTGGCTGTGCTGTGCAATCTGTAGCTGACACTTCCCATAGCCTGCCGCAATGATCGATGACCTGAGGACTTATTCGCAGATTAACACGGCCTGAATGAAGAGATCGAAAGGCGAGATAGAGTACGATTCCATGCGCCACCCTGCGCCGCGAACAATGGAGTCAACCTGCTCCCGCGACTTGATGAGCGTGATTTCTGCTGCGTGAAGCTGAACGTGCTGCTTGGAACATTTTTTCAACAGGCGATGCCACAAGCCGAGTAACTTCACACTGATAGCAGACTCTAATGGCCAGAAGGCGACCATCTTACCACCCGGACGTAAGACCAGCCGGAGGTTATCGAGGATGCGAGTGATCTCGCTGGGAGTGAAGTGTTCTAGAACACCCAAGCTATAAACGCCATCGTAGCCGCCCCTAAGGCCAGAAAGATTCATGAGATCGGCGTGCACCACACCTTCAGCGTGGCGATTATTTTTGAGATACCGATCAAGAGCCATCGGAGAAATATCGAGGCCCGTGATCCGAAAATAGCTTGCAACAAGGGCGTCCACTTCTCCACTGCCACAACCAGCGTGCAACAGTCGTGCACCTCGCGGAAACGTCCGGCGAAGCCAGTAGGCCAACCGAGGGCAGATAAAGAACTTGCGGTAAATGCTTGCGATTGCTGCATAGAGTCGGCGTGATCCTTGGGCATTCACAGCCCAATACGCATCCCACCCCTCATGGCTCGGCGGAATGTCGCTGCAATCCGACACCGACTCTGGCTTGCGTGTGCCGGTCATTGCCGATTGATCTCCCGATGCCGTGCAGCTAATCGAAGGAGCATCAGGCAACTCTTTAAAAACTCTTTCAACGTCATCTTTGAACTGCCATACGTGCGTTTTGGCAGCTTAATCGAAAGTTCCTCGATCGCTGCCCCTCGCGAGTGAAGAACCATCAGGCTCTCAAAAAAAAACGCGTATCCGTCACTCTGCACACCTGCCAACCAATCAACGCCCAAGCGATTCAAATGGTAGAGCCGCAGAGCGCCGGTTGCATCATAGGGAAGCCCAAGGAGCGCGGTGGTTGCGAGATGCCCACCAAGGGTGATGGCTTTACGGATATAGTTCCAGTCTGCGAGCGAAGACCGGTCCTTGAATCGGCTCCCCACCACGACATCTCCCTTTTGGCAGGCTACAAATCGGGCGCAATCAATCGGCTGATGGGTCAGATCGCAGTCGAGCGTGAGCAACCGGCGATATCCACGCCTCGATGCTTCGCGAATGCCGACCTTGT
>CAIRDU010000398.1 GCA_903877395.1 uncultured Planctomycetaceae bacterium | reverse complement strand
CTCAAGCGACAGGTTTTTCTTCGCGAAGGAGTCGAAGTGCATGAGCAGATCGGTGATGGCATCGAGTTGCTGCTCGCTGGATCCGACGTAGAGATCCTGACTCACTGGCTTGTCGAACGGAATATTGACCGGCATCCCCGTGTAGGGCAGAAACCGCTTAGGATTAGCAATCCAACCGTGTACGTAGTCGGGCTGGAGACGCTCGTGCACCCGTTCAAGCTGCGGCGCCAGAGCCTTGGGGTTGCCGGGCGGGGCGTAGCTGCCCACCACATGGCACTTCACGCAGTAGTTGTTGTTGGTAACGATCTTGAGCGCACTCTCCAGATGGTTTGGGTGCAATCTCTCCGCTTCGGCCAGCGAGCTTTCGTCAAGCCGTGCATCGTACGCATACGGATACTCTGCCCCATCCACCGACGCAAAGTAGTTGACGAGTGACGCCGCCTCGTGTGACTGGAAATTAAATTTCGGCATCCTGAGCACCGCCGACGGCCTGATCGTCTGCGGGTTCAGCAAAAACTTGTGCAGCCAGCCCGATTGCACCTTCTTGCCCTCGCCCACCAGCGGCGGCGGCAGCCAGCCCCATGCGTCATCGGGCTTGACATTTGGATTGATCTGCTTCTCATCGGCGATCACCACTGGGAAAAGTAGCCTCGCCAAGTCGCCGCCGCGAGCGGGATAGTGAACGCCTGCACGGAATGCGTCATCGGGCACCAGTAGGTTTTGCGCTCCTACGGGCCGGGCTTCGCCGTCAATCAAGGCATCCTGCCAAAGCATAAACGGACGGTGAACGACTGCTTCGGTGTCGCCATCCTCGATCGGCACGCCATCTTCGTCGGCCAACTGTGGCTTGCCGGTTTCTGGATTCAACTGCGGCATTCCTATGAGCGTGGCGTGGCGTCGGCCTTGCCGGTCGATGACAAGCGACTTCTGGGAATCGTGAGCCGTGAAGTGTGGAGATAGAAACGGATAGTCGGCGACTGCTTGAGCAGGACCTAGCGACTCGGGCTTGTAGCGGATGTCCCAACGATCCATCTGCAGGCTATGGCAGCCGGAGCAGTTGTATTGCTCGGCCACAACCAATCCCTTCAGGCGGGCCTCTTCGCGGGGCGTTGGCTTGTGGATGAACTGTGGTGCCGGCGGCTCAGCCACCAACCCCAACACAAACGTCATGACAGCTTCCCGCTGCTCTGCATTGAACGGAAACTGCGGCATCCGATACCGCTCGTTGTAGGTTTTGTTTTCTGTCTTTTTGTAGTCGTAGCTGCGGGGTGCCCGCAGCTTCTGCCAGAGAAAACCCTCCCGATCGTGGGCCAGAAGTTTTTCCAGAAAAAAGCCGGTGTCGGAATCGATCGACTCGGGGGTCAGATGGGCTTCGACTTTTGAAGCGTAGGCCAGATCGGGAGCCAGCGGTGCATCGACTGCTGGCTCGGCCCGTGGGGCTAGGGCGGTATGGCTGTGGCCACTTTCGGCATGGCTGTAGCCGTGCTTCTCTTCCAGTTGGTGCATCACGAAGTGAGACACCTGCTCGAAGGCAATCTTGGAAGATTCCTTGCGGCCCCAATCGGCCAGAGCAGCCCCGGCAGCTTTCGTGTCTTCGAAGCCAGGAATATCGTGGCAGCCAGCGCAGGCCAGCTTGGCGATCGTTTTCTTGCCAACATAGTTGAGGAGCGTGGCGTCGCGGTTGGAGCCGGCCAACCCCAGCAGCATCCGCTCATCCCCTTGAATCGCCGACTGGTCAGCAGTCAGACCATTTTTCAGAACCTCGGCAGCTCGAACGGCTGGAAACCGTTCTTTGAGATACATCAGCGCCAGTTCATTGGTAGCATCGCGTTCAGCAGGCGTGAGCGAATTGGCGGCCGGAATATCGCTGGGCTTCCAGCTTTCAGTTGAGCCCAGCAGATACGCTGTGGCATCAGCGGCCGGATCGCTCACCTTGCCGTTGGGCAGCGAGACCGGCTCCAAGAGCACATTGGGCATGAGCGTGCGTGGGTGGTAGCGGGCTGGTTCTCGGAGCCAACTGTAGAGCCAGGCCGGGCCGTTCGGGGCAGAGGCCATCTTCGCGCCGATGCGAGACAGATTGGGCCCATGCGTACTGACGGCCTCTGGAAAATCCGCGTGCTGGTGGCACGCTAGGCAGCCTCGCACCTGCACCACCTTCTTACCTCGCTGGATATCCGGAGCCGCCGTGATGCCATCTCGCTCCTGGTCGTATGGCTTGACGTATTGAAATGGCTGGCTGGATCCCAGCAGGTAGTTAATCATGGAACGAATCTCAATCGGTTCATACCGCTGCGATTCCTCCAAGCCCTTGCCGGAGAGGTGATCCCAGAGCCCAAAAAATCTGGGCATCTTTGTGGAAGGACGGAATTCTTGGGGATTTCGCAGCCACGCATAGAGCCAGTCGAATCCAACCTTGCTGGCCACATATCGCAGGCTGGGGCCAACCTTCGGGAGCGTGCCAGGCGTTTCTGGCTCCTTGAGAAGCGTCGCGAGTTGATGCGAACGGCGCGAAAGCTTGGCCTCTGGGCCGGCGGCAGCATCCCGTTCGAGCGTGTCGAGCAGCCGCTGGCGAGCCTCCTTGCCGTCGGGACTGGAACGCACTTCCTCAACCCAGCGAGCGACGGCGTTTCCAAGAGCGGGTAGCCCGGGATCACCCACAAGCGACTCGGCGACTTCGTGGTAGTTGGGAGCCAATCGCATGTCTGGGCCAATCCGCTTCTCTGGGTTGGCCCATCCGTTGATCTCGTGGCAACCGTAGCACCCGTACTGTCGAATCAAGTGATAGCCTTCCACCAGCTTGGGCGCCGGCGGCTCAGGAAACTGTGGGCTGGGCTCTAGGTCGACCACCTGATGGTGGCACTTCAAACAGCTCGATTCCTCGAACCGCTGAGGCAGCATCGGGTAGATCCAGTGATGGTTGTTGGCCCAGCCATGCTCGTCGTGCCACTGGTGCCCCTGCTTGGGCGTGTTGGCCGAGTGCGACGACCACATAAAGCTCGTGGCACTGCCTTGCCCTTGGTGGCAGATCGTGCAGCCAAACGTCTGCATGGGGTGCGGGCTCGTCGAGCCAACAAACAGATCCAGCCGAGGATGGCTCGAATAGGGCTGCGGCACGCCGCGTTGCACCACAATCTCCAGGGGCTTACCCCACTGCGGTGCTTCCAGCAGCAAGGTGGTTGCCACCGTGCGGATCAGCGTTTTGGCACCGCCAACATCCATGATCACATCGCCGCTCATCAGGCCAGCTCGGGCCGCTGTGGATTCGGGCACCACCACGCCGACGGTCGGCGCTTCAGAACGAAAAAGGCCGTGCGGAGATAAACGAAAGCCGTAGAGTTGCTCAAGTTGGTCGTTGCCGTCGCCCTTGACTCCCTCCTCGGCGCCCCTCTCGACGCCCCCGCCAGCAGTCGGAGCCGTGGGCAGTTGGATCGGGATGGTTTCGGTCTGGCTGTAAGCACCTTCTGTCGGAGCGCCAGGCAGGGACTTGTCCATCCCCTTGTGGCAGGTGTTGCAGCGGTCAAACCGAGCGACATCCCGAAAATTATTGTTGAGCGTGAGTTGCGGTAGCCAAAGTTGATCGATGCGCAGCGGGCCGTTAAAGGCGTCCAGCACTGGCAGCTCCAGCACCGACTTGCCAAAGTTGGGTGCGCGATCCTTGAGCGTCTTGGCAAGCAGCAGCAATTTTTGGCGATGATCGGCCAGCGACTTTGCCGCGGCGTCTTCGGTGGCCGTGAGTTTTTTGAGCGTTGCTTCGAGCGACTTGCGGTGCGTGTTGGCCGCTTGAGTGTCGAGCGTGGCGGCGAGCACCTGGACCCGCGTAGCGTCTGCCACGGCAAGCAGCGACGCCAAGGCCTTGGGAGTGGCATTCTCTGCAACGCCCAGTTCATAATCGGCCCTGTTTTTATCCAGCTTAGCCTTGCACAGCTTGAGGTGGCCTGCACACAGATCCTCTCGAAACTTGGCGCGGCTGACGATGTCGCTCAATCGCTGGAGCAAATCGCCCCTGAGCACCAACCGCTCGGCTGGGTCGGATTGCTGCCGGAGCATGTCGATATCCAACTGCCCGCGGTCGGCCGCTTCAGCATCGGCGGGCACCGTGCGAACCTGGGTCAGAAACGCCTCGGCAATCGCGGAATCCAGATCGGCCCGGCGTGCTTTGGCCAAGGATGCGTCGAGCTCCTTGGAGGTTGCCTCAAAGGAACTCGAATCCTGCTCGTCCACTTTGGCTGCAGCCGACCACGTTTCGAGGGCCTGAAAACCTCGCTGATATTTCTTCCACGGACGGTTGTGATCCACGGCCAGCATTGCGATCGTGGAGAGCAGCAACAGGATCGCCGTCACGCTAAAGACAACGTGCAGCACCTTCAGATCGCGCCAAGTTTGTTCGGTGGCAGGCATTGGGAGTGTGGCTCAGAAATTCAAAGAAAATTCGGGGATACTCACGATGTATTTGAGATTCAACGTCCAGCGAAGAACCATTTTCAGTGGCAGTGACAGCATCAGCAGCATCAGGTTGACCATCACCATGTAGCGAATAAAACCCATCTTTGCGAAAAATGTTCGGAACACCGTCACGGCCAAAAGGGGCGGCAGAAGCAGGAGGTAGGCACCCATCACAACTAACCCGGGCGCCTCTCGCAGCAAAATCGTGCCGACCTGCACGAGCGTACTGGCACCGGCAGCAGCGCGAGGGAGCGGCCTGTCGAGCAGGTTCACCCAGAACATCTGCGGCAGATCGATGTTGTTGAGCACCTCGACCTTGTAGGGAGTCCAATATTCGAAGGGGCCAAAAAAGTTCCAGTTGGGTCCACGCAAAAACGTGCCCAGAATAATGAGCGTGATCCAGAGTTCAAAAAATCCGAACTGATACACCAGATAGCTGAACTTTCGCTCCTCAATCGAGTAGTAGCCGTTGCCTTTCTTATTGAAATCGAGGTAGGGCAACGCCATCAAGCCAACCACTACGAGGCTCGGTAGCGTGACTCCGGCATACCATGGATCGAAGTACACGAGCATTTCCTGAAGGCCCAGAAAGTACCACGGTGCCTTGGAAGGATTGGGGGTTTTTACGCTCGACGCAGGTTCTTCCAGCGGGGCCTGCAAAAAAATCGCCCACACCAATAAAAATGCCGAAACGGCTACCATGCAGATCAATTCGGTGTAGACCAAATCTGGCCAGACAAGCACCTTTTCGTCGTTCAGCTTTTCCATAGGCGGCAAGCCCTGGGCGATCCGTTCATCGTTTACAACAGCCTGACTCGTGGCCAGCCACGTGAAAAAGGCCAGCAGGAATACGAGGCCGACGATCGGAACGTTGTCGGGCTTCATGACAATGGATGCGAAATTTTCGTCGGCCATCGACAGGCCCATCAGCAGCAGCAGCACATTGAGCACCGTCCAAGCCACCATCGGCTTGACGAAGAACTTCCGAAAAATGAAGAGGATCGCAAACAGGGCCGTAGTGCCCAGCGTGTAGTTCACTGGCCCAGAGAGCGTATTCACCAGCGACCGCACCGCTTGCGGCAGGGACGGCACCATCGCGGCAGTGCCCGACATCGACAAGGCGGCCAAGGCCATCATCAGGCCCGATGCAACCGCCCACACGATTGCCCAACCAACCTGCCTGTGCTTTTTCCAGAGGAGGATCGCGGCCACGGCGTTCATGATCGCTAGGCCCGTGTAATACGATCCGAGAAACCCGGCAACATCGCTCAGAAAATGACCGTTTGAATGCATGGGAATTGTTCTACAGCGGCCCGCTGATGCCGCCGTCCTTTCGCACACGCCAGAAATGGATCGCCAACAGCAAGGCGGCCGCCAACGGAATCGCAATGCAATGCAATACGTAAAATCGATTGAGCGTTTCTTCGCCCACAAACCGAGCACCCAGCAGGCCAAACCTCGCGTCGGAACCGTCGGTGATCATGTCGATACCGCCAATTGTGAGGAGCTGCTGGCCGGGGCCTTCGTAGCCCAAGATTGGGGAAGCACGGGCCATGTTGGAGCCCACCGTGATCGCCCAGATTGCCAACTGATCCCACGGCAGCAAGTAGCCGGTGAACGACAAGAGCAGCGTGAGCAGGAGCAGAATGACGCCGATCACCCAGTTGAATTCGCGAGGCGGCTTATAGCTGCCAGTCAGGAACACGCGATACATGTGCAGCCACGTGGTAATCACCATGGCATGCGCGGCCCAGCGATGCAACTCTCTTAGAATGCCAAGGCTGGTGACGTCGCGAAGGGCCAAGATGTCGTTGTAGGCCCATTCGAGCGTAGGCCGGTAATAAAACATCAAGAGCACGCCCGTGACCGTTTCCACGAGAAACAGGAAGAACGTCACGCCTCCCATACACCATGTGAACGAGAGCGCAATGCCCTGCTTCTTGATCGACACAGGATGCAGATGCAGAAAGAAATTGGTGAGCATCACCACGATCCGATTCCGCCGATCCAATGGCATCGGATGGCGGAAGATGCTCTTCCAAATCTGTGAGTTCCGGACGGTTTCGCCAATGGCCATAAGGAGCTGTCTGTTGGTTTGGTGTGCTATACGCTGACGTACGACTCGGGTTCGGCCCACTGGCCTAGTTCCTCGTGAAACGCCTTACTCTTGTCGATCTCAAGCTGGCCATCATCGGAAAGCCGAATCGCATACCGCTCCAGCGGACGGGGAGCCGGACCCTCGAAGTTGATTCCGTCTTTATAGAAGCCGCTGCCGTGGCATGGGCATTTAAACTTCTGCTCTGCCTCCAGCCAATTGGGCGTGCAGCCTAGGTGGGTACAGACAGTTTTGAGGGCGTAAATTTGCTGCTGCCCCTGAAACTCGGAGTTGATCACCCAAACACCGAACTGGGCGACAAATTTTGTTTCCACTTTTCCGGCTGGAAAACTTTCCCTGAATCCAACCTTGAACCGGCTGGGGGGTTCAGCCAACACGTTTGGAAACATGAATCTGGCAAGCCCCAACGTGAAAAGGCCGCCGGTGGCGGAAAGCGCAGTAAAGCCAATCGCCATAAACGACCCCATGGCAAACGAGAGAAATCCTCGACGATCCTCCGTGGCGGCGGCAGCCTTCTTGGCCTCCGGCTTGACCGGACGAACGGGTGCCGGCGGCAGTGGCCGAACAGCCGGCGGCGGCACGCGAGCCACAGGTGAGGCCTTTGCCGACGCAGCAGATTGCTTGGCCATGGCTCCCTGCCCCGATCCCGGCGGCAGTTCTGACTTGCTCACGGGGCCAGGCTTCGTGCCCGACCTTGCGGCAGCCAGAATGCTGGCTGTGTCTCGCTGCATGGGAGATTTTTCGGCTGGCTTGGCTGCAGTTGGCTTGGCTGCTGCCACCTTTTTTTCGGCAGCTACTGGTGCAGAGGCAGGCCCTTCGGCCGTTGCGACTGCAGTATTTTTGGCACGCGTAAGTGCCATGATCTCAGCAATGCAGATCGGAAGAGCGTCGTGTAG
>CAIRDU010000397.1 GCA_903877395.1 uncultured Planctomycetaceae bacterium | reverse complement strand
CTGAGCAGATCATCCCCAAGCTTCGAGAGGTTGAAGTCGCGGCGGGGAGAGGCAAGACCGTTGGCGAGGTGGGTTCCAAGTTCGACGAACTCTGAAAAATGGAAAGTAATTAGGAATTCGAAGGCCGTTCAAAGAGTTCTTCGAAATCAACATTTACCGAACCGCTTTGGGCGGATTGCGTCCAATCACCGGATACTGTTCGAGATCGACTACCTGACCGCTCACCGCAGCACTTTCGTCAGAGAGCCAGTAGATCGCTGCAACGGCGATTTCCTCAGGAAAGAGAATGCGTCCAGAAGGAGCGATCGTTGCCGGCAGCGCCGCAGGCCAATCGTCGGGAAGTCCGTGTGACTTCTTTCTCGCACGTTCATTATCGGTGAGCACCCAGCCAGGATTGATCTGATTCACTCGCACGGAATCCTCGCGAAAGAGTGTGTCGCCGAGATTACGTGTGAGCGTCATGAGGGCACCTTTGCTCACCGAATAGCCAAGCAGATTTGGTTCGCCACAGTAGGCATTGATGCTGCCGATATTCAGCACCGCGCCCTTTGCCTCGCGAAGGTGTGGCAAAGCAGCCTTTATCAAAAGTAGCGGCGACAACGTGTTGACTGTGATCGTTCGGATAAAGCTGGCAGCATCGGTCGTGTGAATCGTACCCGTTGACACGAGCGCGGCATTGTTGACAACCGCATCGAGCTTCCCGAATGTTGCGATGGCCAGGTCGATCAGCCGTTGTGGGCAGCCTTCATGCGTCAGGTCTTCAACGTGCGACGCGGCCCTGTCCGGTCCCACCTCGTTCACGACATCTGCCACAAGCTTACTTTCCAGGCCGTGCACAACAATGCGAGCACCTTCGGCAACACAGGCAACGGCGATGGCCTTGCCGATTCCCGTTGCACTACCGGTGATAAGAATAACTTTGTTTGCAAGGCGCATGAAAAATCCAAGTGTCGTGGGGTGTATGCCAAAAGTAGACGTCGCTCACGCACTCACTGAGAGTGCCTTTTGTAATCACTCACATATGAATCAAAGACATTGTAAAGAAAGTTTTTCTCTCAGCAGAATTACTCCGGCTTCAGAACACTTTTGACGACGTCTCCCCTATGCATTGCTTCGAAAGCATCCTGCCACTTCGCAATCGGCCAGACTCCTCCAATAATTGGCTTCACATCGAACTGGCCAGAACTCATCAGTGCCAGAACCCGTTCCCAAATAGGCCAGTTGTGGCTGAAACTACCCTGCAGCGTTACATTTTTCTGCACCAGAGGATCGAGTGAAAAGTTGAGCGGATCGCGTCCCCATCCGACCTTGCTGATCCATCCCGCCGGGCGCACCAGATCAATCGCCGTTTTGAGTGTGATGCTGGCGCCTGCGGCATCGATCACACCATCCGCACCGAGACCGTCGCGAGTGTTTGCCCATTCCGATGCGTCGCCGATGACAATGTCGCAACCATACGCCCGTCCGATTTCCAATCGCCCCTTATCGTGATCGAGTCCTACAAGTGCCACCTGCGCGCCGGCCAATCGTGCCATTGCAGCGCACAGAATGCCGATTGTTCCGGGGCCGAGTACGACGATGCGATCTCCCGGTTCGATTCTTGCATTTCGAATCGTGGCATTAAATGCAACGCAACAGGGCTCCGTAAGGCAGGCTTGTTCGAAAGGAATTGAATCTGGAACACTGTGCAAAATGCGAGAAGGCACTTTGACGTATCGCGTCATGGCGCCGTCGACACCGTAGCCGAATCCTTTGCGTGTGGGATCGAGATTGTAGAGGCCACGCCGCGATAGGGGATTGTTGGGGTCGATGATGGCAGCCGTTTCACTGACAACGCGGTCTCCGTCCTTCCATCCGCGGACCGCTTTCCCTCGTTTGACAATCCGACCTGCAAACTCATGCCCCAGAACGACTGGATAGTTCACCTGCCAGGAATGATCGCCGGTCCACTGATGGAGATCCGATCCACAGACGCCGACGTTGGCCACTTCGAGAAGAACGTCTTCGTCGTTACAATCAGGGGTCGCGACATCTCGGAGGTCAACGGAGTGTGGTAAGGAGGAGAAATTGACAACAGCAGCATTCATAGGAGATTCATCCCTTCGAAAAAACAGCGTGTTGGACGGCGATCACTTAGAAAACAGAATCGGAACATTGTAAAGCTCGAGTAGAAATCGGCAGCAGTACTCCTGCTACGCTCTGCCGCGGGGCCAGTGTCGATCGATGGCGGCGACGAGAAATTCGGCGCTTCGTCTGAGTTGATCAAATCCTTCTACACCATCTTCGATGCTGATCCAGCCATCGAAGCCAACCTGACGAAGTCCAGTAAAAATGGCATCATAATCATTGAGGCCTTTTCCGATTTCGCCGTGGCGAAGACGCGAGGCATAGCCTTGCGAGCCGATTTCTTCCCGTCGGAGATCGTCAAGAGTGCCGCTGGCCAGCGACCGATCGCTGGCGTGCATCGTGACAACGCGAGACGAGATGCGCGAGAGCAGTTCGAGCGGATTATCACCGGCAAGAAACGCATTGCTGGGGTCGTAATTCACGCCAAAGTGGGAGTGCCGAACTCGAGCGACCAATGCACAAAAGACCTCCATCTTTTGTGCAAATTCCGGAAAGTCCCAAAAGTCATCCTTGTAATGGTTTTCGAGAATCAACGTCACGCTGCGAGCTTTCGCATACGGCAAGCACGCTTCGATTGACGTGGCGGCAAGTTCGATGCCTTCGTCGATTGAAAGTTCTGGTCGCCGCTGTCCCGAGAGTACCCGGCAAAAACTACCTCCAAGAGCTGCCGTCATGTCGATCCAGCCCTTTTGTTTTTCAATTTCTCGTTCTCGAAATACCCGATCAGGATGCGTGAAATCGGGCGAACAGCAGACCATTGGAATCAAAAGGCCACGTGCGGCAGCGGCATCGCGAAACTCCGGCCAGCGGGCAGGGTCGGCATTCTCCAGAAAGCCGGCATACCACTCGACGCCCTCGATCGGCAACGTTGCAGCAAGATCCAACCACTCGAGAACGCGCATGCTGCCTTCTCGACAGAGTGCCTGCATGTAAGCTTTTGGAAATGCGGCAAGTCGTGGCATTATTTTGCGTTTCGCGAGGGAGCGTTATTGTTGGATCGATTGGCTGTGAATGGCATCGCAGATCATACGCAGGGATGCTTCGAGATTCCCGTCGGCTGTTTTGAAGGAGTCTGCATCGATGGTGAGTGGCGCACCAAGCACAACTAAGGGAGCACCGTAGCGTGGGCAGGCGATTGCCTGCTCAAGCGAGAGCCCACCAACGGCCTGCACCGGTACCTTCACCGCAGCGACAACCTCGGCAAGTTGATCAAGCGGGCTGGGCATGGGTTGGCCCATCGCGGCAATACCACGTCGCTCGTCGTAGCCGATGTGGTGAATGACGTAGTCGCATCCGAGATCTTCAAGCCAGCGTGCGCCTGCGACCATATCGGGACAGACCATATTATCACCCATCACCTTGACGTTGAAGTCGCGGCCTGCCTTCACAACGCACTTCAGAGTTTCGGCATGCGCTCTGGCCATGACGACCACGTGCGTTGCCCCTGCCCCGGCCATCATTTCGGCTTCGAGATATCCGCCGTCCATTGTTTTGAGATCGGCGACGATTGGAACGTTTGGGAAAGCATTGCGAAGTGCGCGAACTCCGTGAAGTCCTTCTGCCAGAATGAACGGCGTGCCCGCCTCAAGCCAATCGACACCGGCTCTCATGGCAAGCGATGCAGTCTCAAGAGCCTCATCGATATTCGTCAGGTCGAGAGAAATCTGAACGATAGGTCGCATGGAAAGAGTCTCCGATAACACAAAGCCCGAGGTTTCTCAAAAGATCCGAATTGCACTGTTGTCTGGCCGCAAGGCGATAAGAGCAAGTGAAATGGCCCGTAAAGGCCACAAAGAGGTGACCTGTCCCCCTTCAGTCGCACCACTTCCAGTGAAAGAATCTGGTGGTGTCACAACCAAAGGAGGGCATTCAATGCCACGAGGAAGGAAAAGGCTGGCTGATCAGAGGCAATCCGGCCTTGCAGCGCGAGGTCCATGAGCACCGCGCCCGCCACGCCACAGGTCAGGAAGATTGAACAATCCGAGGACAGCTAAGCAGTGTGTCGGGCGCGCGTGCGAAGGCGTAAAGCTCATCCACGGTCTGGTCGACCTCAGCACGGGTTGCCGACGCTGCTTCCACCACCGCATCGGCAATGTTTTCCATGGTGATGGGCGTCACGAGTTTCACTTCACCCGCTAGGCCCGCCGGGTGCGACACCTGCACCTCAACGGCACCACCCATGCAATGGCCAGTCAGATCAATACCGGAAACCGGCAATCTTGACCTTTGTATCGACGAGCGGCACCGTTCCGTTCTAGGTGCCTTCCACGTCTACCCGCTTACCGGTTAGCAGACTGTGAAACACGTCATGATGACCTGCCGGAATCGGGCACGCAGGCGAGGTGAGGCGGGCGACCCCGCTCAGGGCCCGTACGCGAGCCACAACTGCGGCCGCCACTTCACGTCCTTCGACTCCGTACCGAAAAACTTGTGGCCGACGAGCGACGTGTAATGGCCGATGTATTCCGACCGCACGAGCAGATCGACAGTGGCCGCGGGGGACGTGGACGCGGCGTTGACCGCCGGCGTGACATCCCACTCGATCCACGGCATCGGCTCGGTGCTGCTGCGCGGAACGGCGAACGACACGAACTCCCCCCTGGTCGCGTGCTCACCCTGCCAGGGCTTCCCGGTCCCTGTCTCGAGCCAGGTCGCGCCCTTTCCCCACGAGTCCGCCGGGAGGACGTTGACCGAAATCCGATCCTCCATGCCGCCGGAGAGCGCCAACGGCGCGTGGTTGATGCAGAGCCTCAGCACGGCCCGTCGCGCCGGTTTCGGCGGCAGTTTCTCGAAGCGGACGATCGCCAGTTTCTCGTTCTTCTTGGGCTTCGATCCCCATCCCCCCTCGCAGGTCCGCGCCTCAAAGATCTCTCCGCCGTCGAACGGCTTTGACTCGCTGGCCGCGTCGATGGTGGTGGCCATGCAGCCCGCGTATTCGGGAAAACAGCCGCCGTCAGCGGGGCCGTTGCGGAGGATGACCTGCGTCGCGGGCGGCGCGGCCACAAGCACACTCGCGGACACCGCCGAAGCTTCACCGGCCGCGGAGTAGGAGCGGACGGCGATGTGCGGGGCGCTTCCCTCGAGCCTCGTCAGCACCGCCTCCTGCGTCAGCCCGCCGTCGGTGGCATAGTCGCCCCGCTGCACCGGCAGGGTAGCCCACTGCTGTTCGCCGATTTCCGGTCGGTCGCTCCAGCGAACTTCCCAGCGAGCGGGCTTGCTGGTGGGAACGCTCCAGCGGACCCTCAGCCCCCCTCCTCCTGCGCCATCGGCCGCAGGTCGTCGATCCGCGTCGTCGCGTCGATGGCCAGCCCGCTGAAGACGACGGGCATGCACGCGTCGCAATTGACGACGTCTGGCCGGCCGCAAAGCGGGTGTTGTCCTCGCACATCTGCGGCGATCCTGGAAAAAACAAGGGCTTGTTCGGCCACATCGTCCACCAGTAGGGCGCCAGGGGCGTGCCTATGTCGGGCAGGTACCGCAGGCGTCCCTCGTAGAGCACCATGTCGGGCCGGTCGTCGTGGTTGAAGTCGCAGAACGTCCTCGCCATCACGTGGTCGGCGTGGTCTCCGTGCTGTTGTAGGGCAGCCAGATGCCGCGGCCGTACCGAGGCTCCGCCAGCGTGCCATCGTTGAGGCAGATCGTCACGCTCCCGGTCGAGCCGGTGTCGTGGAACAGCAGATCGGGGAGGCCGTCTCGATTCCAATCCATCACAGTCAGCCCCGCATCGCAGTGAAACTGGTTGCCGGCAACGGACAGGCCGACCGGCGAGAGCCGCAGGGGCGACGGGGCCGGCGGGCCACCGCAGGCGGGTAAAGCCGTGGCGAGTATCGCCAGGCCGCAGCCCGACGAGAGCAACACGACGACGAGCAGACCCCGCAGCCGCAGAGTCCGTAATCGTGGGAGTTGCTCCATCGCTTGGCCCTTGGAGCCGGAAAGGACGATTCCAGATGATATCATCGCGGACCGCAAAAAGATAAAAAAGATAGCTCGGACAATGGCCCTTTCGCAACTGATCGGTAGCCGACGGACTGGCCGGGCTGGCCTGTGGGGGTTGGAGAATGTGGCGTCGCGATCGGGCACATGCGCCAGCACGACACGGGCATTTGCTGGTCGGCGCCACATCGGCCTCGCCCCCTCGTATCGCCGCGGTGGAACCCCCCCATTTCGGAGGCTAGACTACCCCCAGTTTGACAAACGTCTACCGGAGAAAACCGAATGCGTGGTGCTGTTGTGCGGTTCGTGCTGCCCTTGTGGAAATGGTGCTGCACGAAGACTTCTGAGAACGGCAGAAACTCGATTGGCATGGAGTTGATTGAGATTCCGGTGGTAATTATAGTCTTAACTCATTTTATTAAGTTTAATATTATTCAGGGACACATTACTGTATGTATGTGGGGTTTTGGGGTTTTGGGG
>CAIRDU010000396.1 GCA_903877395.1 uncultured Planctomycetaceae bacterium | reverse complement strand
GGCCTTTCTCGCCGGGCAGCAGATGAAACGAATCGTGGCCGAGGTGTTGGAGGCGGTCGATCCCAGGAATCGCCGCTGCCGCGATCGCGGCGGGATCTATCGAAAGCGAAACGAGCCGCTCGTCGAGGGCAAACTCGGCGCGGATCGCATGGAAGACCGGCGTGCGTTTCGCGTTGACCACCCTGCCCTCCATGTCGATCAGCCGCCAGCGGCGGTCGTTTTCGAGGGCCCCTGAGGGGAGCACGCGGGCCTCGGCCACGTCGATGCCGTCGAGGCTCTTGATGGGGTAGATCGTGATCCGGTCGAGCGTGGGCATTAGGGAAGTGTATGGGATGAGGGCACATTCGGGGTGCCAGAACCCATGCCCCCTTTGATCTTGATCCGGAAATTACATCCGAAAGTTGAACGTTTGCCAGATGAGCCGCAGGAGCCATTGGCCGACGGTGCGGCTGCCCACCTGGATTCTGGCGGTGCCTCGCATGCCGGGCGTCAAAACCGCGTCGGGATCGTCCAGCGTGGTCATCGCCTCGTAGCTCGTTGAGATCGGCAGTTCGCGGCCCGATTCATCGGTGCGGGTCGGCACTTGGCCTCCCGCTTTCACGCTCATTCGCTCCGAACCGCTCTCAATATGCGTTTCGGCGATCAGGTCGATCGTGCCGGTGAACGTCTGCCACGGGAAGGCATCCAGCTTGAGATCAACCGTTTGCCCCCGGGCGATAAATTCCATCTCCGACTGGTCGATCACCATCACCGCCTCAAACTTTTGCGCATCGCCCACCATGCACAGAACCGTGCCCTGCATAAAAGTGGCGCCTAGGTTTTTCTCTGCCAAGGCGTGGCCCGTCCAACTGGGCAGCTTGCCCGAGGAATCCTTCTGAGCCGCCACGTCGTTGGCCGGCAAGACGATGCCGTCGCGAGGCGAGACGAGCACCAACTCGGCCCGGTCGTGCCGCTTCTTCACCAACTGCTCTTGGATGCTCTTGAGCGACTCCTCAACCGTGCCGATCTCCAGACCCGCGGCGGAATCGGTGAAGCGTTCTCGCTGGAGGCTGTTGAGCCGGGCAAGCGACTGCGATGCCTTGCCCTCCAAGTCGGCAATGCCCAGATCGAGGTCAATGCTGGAAAGCCTCGCCAGCTCGTCGCCCTCGTGCACCATTTGGCCAGCCTTCACGGCCAAGCTCTCCAGCCTGCCGGGCACCGTCACGTAGACAGTTTCCTCGCCGCGGGGCCGCAATTCTGCCGCACACCACACCCGCTGCGGCAGAGGGATCAGGGCTACGGCTGCAGCAGCAGCCACCGCCACAACGCCGGTCATCAGGACATTGGGCAATTTCACTTCGTCGCGCCTCCCGGGCACGTTTAAAAACTTGATCATCCCCTGCACAGGCCTCACCACCAAGCCCCATAACGCCGCAGCCGCCAGGATCTGCCCGAGCACCTCCAGCCGGTAGGGCTTGAACACGCTCCAGACAAACAGAAAAATCGACAGCGACACCATCCAGCCGTAGGCGCTTGAGGCCACGGCATAGAGCGCAAAGAGCGCCCGCTTCCGCTGCGGCAGGAATGGGTCGTCGGGCTGCTTGATCCCCACGCACCAGTGGCTGGCAAACCGGCCCAGTATGGATGTGGCTTTTTGGCGGAGGTTCGGGATCTCCAGCACATCGGAAAGAATGTAGTAGCCGTCGTATCGCAGCAGCGGATTAGCGTTGAAGAGAATCGTCGAAACGCTCGAAACAAACATCACGTCGAGGCACAGTTGGTTAAAAATGCCGGGGTGAGAATTCCACCAGAGAAACGTGGCGATCGAGGCAAGGATCACCTCGATATACATCCCCGCTGCGCCGATGGCTGCCCGCTTCCACTTGCTCGGCAGCATCCAGCTGTCGGAGACGTCGCAGTAGAGACAGGGAGTGAAGACGAGGAGCATCACCCCCATCTCATGGCACTCTCCCCCGAAGTGCTTGCACGACAGGCCGTGGCCAAACTCGTGGAGGATCTTGGTGATCCCCAGCGCCGCGGCCAGGTAGAACCAGTTGCCCGCCGCGAAGAACTGGTGAAACTCCGGGAGCTTCGACCGGAAGACGTCGAAGTTGACGAGCACGAGCAGCAGGGCGCTGGCCACGAACACCAGGGCCGAGACGATCGCCGGCGGGGTGAACAGCCAGCCGAACCAGGGATCGAGCCGCTCAAGCAGCCGGTCTGGGTCGATGCCGCGAAACCGCATCG
>CAIRDU010000395.1 GCA_903877395.1 uncultured Planctomycetaceae bacterium | reverse complement strand
TCTTGGGCGCTTGAAAAAAACAACGCTTCATATTGACTGCACGGCATGTAGCAACCACGTTCAATCATGCTCCAAAAAAATCTTCCATAGTGGGCCGTGTCGCTCAACGACGCTGTTTTCCAGCCGGTCACAGGCATGCCGCCGGGCTGTGGCTGAAAGAATACCGTCATCATGCTCCCTCTTCGGGCGATCCATACAGGGATTGCAGCGCTGGCTGCGGCGGCACCGAAGCCCTGCTCGAGCCTCGCTCCGTGCCGCTCCAACTGTGCGTAGGGTGGTCGGTCGCGGAGTTCCTCAAGCGTTGCAGTGCCAGCGGCAACGGCCAGCGGATTGCCCGAGAGCGTGCCTGCTTGAAAGACTTTTCCTACGGGCAGCACCATGTTCATGATGTCAGCCCGGCCGCCATACGCGCCTAGGGGCAAACCCCCGCCGACGATCTTGCCCAGCGTCGTGAGATCAGGCGTGATGCCTAAGAGTTGTTGGGCGCCGCCATACGATAGCCGAAAGCCCGTCATGACTTCGTCGAACACAAGAAGTGCTCCATGCGTATGCGTAAGCCGGCGTGCCGCGTCGAGAAACTCCTGCGTTGGCACAACCAGCCCCATGTTGCCAACCACAGGTTCCATCACGATCGCCGCGATGGCTGCTCCCTCAGCCCCAAAGGCCGCGGCAAGCGACTCCGGATCGTTGTATTCAAGCACGATCGTGTCGCGGGCCGTGCCGGCCGTCACGCCCGGCGAGTCGGGCACACCGAGCGTGGCCGCCGAGGAGCCAGCCGCCACCAGTAGGCTGTCGGCATGGCCGTGATAGTTGCCGGCAAACTTGATGATTTTATCGCGGCCGGTGAATCCCCTCGCCAGTCGCACGGCGCTCATGGCCGCCTCCGTGCCCGAACTTACCATGCGAACTTTTTCAATGCTCGGTACGGCGGCGATGATAAGTTCTGCGAGGCAGCTTTCGGCCTCGGTGGGTGCACCGTAGCTGGTGCCAGATTCTAAGGCCTTGGCAATCGCGGCCACCACTCGCGGATGCCGGTGGCCCAGGATCATCGGGCCCCACGAACCGATGTAGTCGAGGTAGGTGTTGCCGTCGATGTCGGTGAGGCGTTGGCCCTGTGCGCGCTCGAAAAAGATCGGCTCGCCCCCCACGCCACCAAAGGCACGGGCCGGGGAATTGACGCCGCCGGGAATCAGTGATTGGGCCCGCACAAACGCCGCATGGCTTTTGGGCCTGGGGGCAGAGGATTGGTTCGCAGCAAAATGCGTGGAAAGAGTCTTCATGCGGTCATGTGCCCTACGCGAGAAATATTACTTTTCGTTATTAAGGTGTTCGTTTTCAAGTTCGGACAGTGCTCGCTTGGCCGTTGCGACGGCATCGGCGGCGTGCGGTCGCTCGGCGTAGAGTTGAACCACGCTTTCCAGAAGGGTTGTGCGCTGCGCGTTGAGATCTTTCCGCTGCAACGGGTCAGTGGCGGTCTTGGCCGTGGCCTTGAGTGCAGAGGCCTCGGCCAGGATAGCTTGAACGCGGCTGGCATCCTCCGCCTGTTCTCTGGCTGCCAAAGGTTCAAATCGCTGGATCTGGCGGCGCACCAGCGCCAGCCAAAGAGCCTTCTCGTTGTCGCCGGAAGGTGAATCTCCAGACGACTGCTCGTGCAGCGCCACGAGCGCACACAGTGCTGCTGCGCATGCCGATGGGCTCATTCCTTCCTTGGCCATCGCGGCCCGGTAGTCTCGTTCGATCGGATCCAGCGGCTTGTCGCCTCGCACTCGGCGTCGCGACCGCCTTTCCAGTGCGTCGAGATCCAGCGTCTGTGAAAGCAAGCGGATATGAGTGGCTCTGGGATCGTCGGGAAAACGCTCAAGAAAAAGAACGATTGACGGCTTCGCATCTCGCAGGTCAACAGCATCGTTCTGGCTCGATTGCTCTGTGATCGATTCGATTCGGCGGTGCAACTGATCGGCAGTCAGTGGTTGGAATAGCAAATAGCTGCCAATCGCCACGCTCGCCACGGTCGCCAGAGCCGTCACGATTTGCCATCGCCGCGCAGAAACTCGCGAGCGGTTTGTGTGATCACGCGTTGCTCGGTCGAGTTCTGCGATCGTAGTGAACCGATTGCGAGACGCCCCATCGACGTGAGTGGAAGCACCGGCGGCGTCGGTTGGCAGGTCTGTCGGCACATGGGGAAGCTTGCCTGTGAAGGGCTGCGTGGCGGCAAAATCGACCAGTGCTTGGGCTGCGACCTCTGGCTGGCGTGGCTGCAAATCGCCTGCAAGATTTGCGATCGGAGGATGAGGCTGTGGCGATGAAATCACAGCCTCATTGGACAACTTCTCTGTTAAATAGTCAGACGCTCCTGGATTCGGCGATGGAGTGCGCGATTGTGTGGATGCGTAGTGATCCACTTGTGACATAGACCTGCCATCCGCCGCCTCCGGCGAGGAAGCGCCCCCCACGGTAAGCCTGTGGCTTCTGTCGTGGTCGGTGGCGTGATGCGTCGCTGGCTTGCGGTTGCCGGGCTGCTGCGCATCGGCGCGTCGCTGCGAAATATCCTCTGGCGGGCTCCCCTGCAAAGGGCGATCCTTCCGCTGTCCCGGGCTGTGCGATTGAGGATCCTCGACGGCGCCTTCCGTCAGGGCATTGACTGCCATGAGCATGCGGCTCAGAGCCAGCGCACTCACTGGCCGAGCGGCCGGATCTTTGGACAGGAGACGATTGATCAACTCGTCCAACTCTGGGGGTATGTTGGGTACCAGCGAGGCCACTCGAGGCGGCGGTTCTCGTCGCTGTTTCTCAATCACATCGGTCACTTGTTTCCCGTGAAAAGGTGGTCGCCCTGTGAGCATGGCAAACATAACCAGCCCAAGTGCATAGAGATCCGCGCGGTGGTCAACGGGTTTTCCAGCGGCCTGCTCTGGTGCCATGTATTCAGCCGTGCCGACGATATTCCCGTGCGCCGTGTGGCCGTTGCCACTAAACAGTTTGGCGATCCCAAAGTCGGCCAGTTGGACATGGTTGACATGGTTGACATGGTTGATAACCGGCTCAACGGTTGCACCAGTGACTGGGGCAACCGCAACGTTGTCTGCAATCAGCAGGTTGGCCGGTTTCAAATCGCGGTGCACCACGCCGTGATCGTGTGCCACCTTGAGGGCCCGGGTGATCTCCAAAGCCATCGCAATCGTTTCATGCGGAGTAAAACGCCGCCCCGAACGCAGGATGTGCTCGAGGCTTTTTCCTCGCACCAGCTCCATCGCAAAATAGGGCTGGCCATCATCTTCGCCAAAGGCGAGCAGTTGCACGATGCCGGGATGACGTAGGCTCTTGAGCGTTTCAATTTCGTCGCGAAACCGTTTTTGCAGGCCATGCTCATCGGCCAGATGCGATGCGAGTACCTTTACCGCAACGGTTTCTCCGGTATGCCTGTCGGTGGCTTCGTAGACGGCACCCATGCCGCCGCGGCCAAGTCGCGAGAGAACCGTGTAGGGGCCAATGTGGGTGGGTTGCATGCCCTCAGTCTAGAAGAAAGTCGCAAGGAAAAAAGCCTCGATCTTCCAGCAACATGCTGCAGCAGGTTACAACTGCGGCCCAACCCAATAGCACTTTCGATCCAACCCATGACACTCCAATCGCACCGCACCGTCGAGGATGTTTCCGGCGAAACGCTCGTCCTTCCGGCCACAGGCAACCAGGCTCGCGGCCTCGCCCAGTACGCGATTGCATTCCTGCGAGATCCCCGCCCCATCGGCCGGGAGACGCTCGATCGTCTGCAACTGTTTCATCTGGATAGCGTGGGCTGCGGAGTGTCTGCGTTGGCACTCAAGGCCAACGCGCCCACCGTGTTGCGTCGGGAAGCGCTTGCATCGCCTCCTGTGTCACACTCCGCTGGTGGGATCTGCTTCGGGGCAGCCCGAGCCTGTGCGGTTGAAAAGGCTGTGGTAGCCAACGTGTCGGCTGTACGCGAATGGGATTCCAATGGCACCAACTTTGGCTACGACAAAGCCAAGGGGAGGACGGCGGGCGAATTCGGCCACAACGATTTTTATCCTGTGGCGATCGCCGCTGCGCGGCAAGCTCAGTTGGACGGCGATACGACGCTGCGAGTGATGCTGCTGGTCGACGAGATTCGCGGCCGACTGGCTGAGGTGTTTGCGCTGCGAAAGTATTCGATCGACCATGTGCATCACGGCGCGGTGGCCAGCGCCATTGCCTATGCAGCAGCCCTTGGGGCGACAGAAGACGAGATCGAGTCGGCTATCGGCATGGTCGTGGCCCACTATGTGCCTTTCCGGGCGATCCGCGCGGGCCACCAACTCTCTGATAGCAAGGGGGCATCGGCAGCTTTGGCGGCGGAGACGGCCGTGATGAGCGTCCATCGCGCGATGGCCGGATTCGTCGGCCCTGCGGATGTGTTTCGCAATCCTCTGGCGATTTACCGCGTGAACGAGCCTGGCCCCGATGGACAGAGTCCATTCGATTTGGAGCTGGGCGTGAGTGGCAACGCCTTCGCGATCCACGCGATGCACTTCAAGCTCGGTCTCTACGAGCATCAGTCGGCAGGTGCGATTGGGGCAATCATCAATCTTTTTGCGGAGCAGCCGGCCCTGGCTCGCGACCCCACTGGATTTCGCACGCTGCGAGTGAAGATCTACGAACCGGCCTACTCGATCATTGCCGATCCGGCGAAGCGGACGCCAACTACGCGTCAATCGGCCGACCACTCGCTGCCCTACATTCTGGCCCGCACGCTTCTAAAGGCCCGCCAAGCGGCGGCGCAAGGCGCGCAGAGGCTCGGCTGGGAGGAGTTGATGCTTCTGCCTGATGACTATTCGCCGGAAGCGATAAGCGACCCCGAGATTGCACAGATCATCGCACGGATTGTGATTGAGCATGGCGGTCGCGAATATGATGACAAATATCCTGATGGAATCCCGACAAGCGTGCGGCTTGAATACGATGCCAGCCACGCGAGTGTTCGCGTCGGGCACGAGGTTGGAGTGTTGAGCGAACGTCCCAGTGATATTCTGCAGTATCCACTGGGGCATGCCCGGTCCGACGCAACCCGCACCGCAGCCGTATTGGCTCTGAAGTTTGATCGGCTCGTAGCGGGTGCCGTGGCAGACCCGCAGGCACTGCGTGACAGAATGCACCTGGGTGGGCGGAAGCCAGAGGAGGTGGCAGAGCTGTATGCGTTTTCCATTCACGGGTGTGATCCCGGTTGAGAAGCCGATCGGCGTGACGTCGAGGCGTGTGGTCGATGTGGTTGGCCGCGCTCTATCGATGCGGGCT
Organism: uncultured Planctomycetaceae bacterium; assembly: GCA_903877395.1. Classification (GTDB taxonomy): domain Bacteria; phylum Planctomycetota; class Planctomycetia; order Pirellulales; family UBA1268; genus BAIKAL-G1-2R. The sequence continues at coordinate 5,855 of CAIRDU010000395.1, read as the reverse complement.
GTTGGGCATGCAGGCACGCTCGATCCGCTGGCCAGTGGCATGGTGGTGGTCTGCGTTGGTTCGGCCACAAAGCTTGTCGACTACATCCACCAATTACCCAAGCACTACACAGCTCTGTTTTTGCTGGGGCGATCAAGTCCATCCGACGATTGTGAGACGCCCATCGAGGAAGAGGCCAATCCTGTTCGCCCGACCAGCGAAGCGATTGAATCTGCGGCAGACGCATTTCGCGGTGAATTTCTGCAGCGGCCCTGCGACTACTCGGCTGTGCATATCGACGGGAAGCGGGCGTATCGGCTGGCGCGGGCAGGGCACACATTTGAGGCAGAGTCGAAGCGAGTCTGCATCCATCGGCTCGAGATCACAGGCTATCAGTGGCCGCACCTCTCAATGGAGCTTGTGTGTTCGGCGGGAACGTACGTGCGGGCCATCGGTCGCGATCTGGCCGAGTCGCTGGGGACCCGTGCGGTGATGCAGTCGCTGGCACGTTCGGCTGTTGGGCGATTTACGCGAGGCATTCCTTTGGATGCGATCGACTCAACGACGGCTGCATCGCACCTGTTGCCGGCGCTGGCCGCCGTTGAGCATCTGCCGGTTGTGAGCCTAGATGCCGACACGCTGGGCCTCGCTGTGCGCGGCGGGCTGATATCCTTGCCCCACGCAGCAGCCGATGCGATCGCTGCTGTCGATTCAACGAGCCTGTTAGTTGGCATCCTGAAACGGCACGAGTCGGGCGAGTTTCGGCTGCGGCCAAATTTCCTCGGCGAATAATCGAAGCTCACCAGATGGGTAGCCCGAGGCGTGAGTCACATAAAAAACGTACGGACCTCTGTATGAACCAGTGCCCGTCTAAGGATGTTTATTCGCTGGCCGCAAACGCCGTTCGAGGGTAGAGTACATGTGTGGCAGTTACCCCATCCAGTTGAGCCTATTCGACGGTGTACGGTTGCCGCTGATGTGGTACCTCATGCAAAGTATGCGACACCTCATAACGTGCTTGGCGATATCAGGTTGCTTCTGGCTGGCGACCGGGGAGGCCGCAGATCCGCTGCCGAGAATCTCGTTTAACCGCGACATTCGGCCGATCCTTTCGGAGAACTGTTTTGCATGCCACGGTCCGGACGGCGGAAAGCGGCAGGCTGGCCTGCGATTGGACGTGCGGGAGCGAAGTATTGAAGAGCTTGAGAGCGGTGCCACGGCGATCGTGCCTGAGGATGCCGCAACGAGTGAGCTTCTCACGCGGGTGCTCGCTCCCGATCCTGACACCGTCATGCCACCGCCTGCGGCCAAGATTGGAAGGCTCAGCGGTGAGCAGGTCGCTCTGCTGCGTCGTTGGATTGTGGAGGGGGCGAAGTATGAGCCGCACTGGGCATTTGTGCCCGTTACGCAGGTTGACGTTGCCGATGTGTCGACGGTGGCTTTGAATGCTCCCGCTGCCAGCGACTCGACGAGCCCGACCGCTGGAAATATGAGCCCGATCGATCGGATTGTTGTTTCCAAGTTGGCAAAGCGAGGCTTGAAGCTTCAGCCGCAAGCGGATCTGGCCACGCTCATCCGCAGAGCCAAGTTCGATATCACGGGGCTGCCCCCGACGCCTGCTGAGGTGGCCGCCTTTATTGCCGACTCGTCGCCCGATGCCTACGGAAAACTGCTCGACCACCTGCTCGCCAGCTCTCGGTACGGCGAGCGGATGGCCGCCGACTGGATGGATTTGGCTCGCTACTCGGATAGCTACGGATTTCAAGTGGATCATAAGCGCCCGATGTGGCCGTGGCGCGACTGGGTGATTTCGGCTTTCAACCGCAACCTACCATGGAACGATTTTGCAACGTGGCAGATCGCCGGCGATCTTTTGCCTCAGGCTACTGACGAACAGATTCTGGCCACCGCGTTCAATCGACTGCACAGCCAAGAGTGCGAGGGAGGCTCGGTCGAGGAGGAGTATCGAGTGTATGCCGTGAATGACCGGGTCACGACATTCGGCACTGCGTTTTTGGGGCTAACGCTTGAATGCTGCCGCTGCCACGACCATAAATTTGACCCACTCTCGCAACGCGAGTTTTATCAGTTCTTCGCGTTCTTCGATGACATCGACGAGGCGGGGCTCTACTCTTTTTTCACGCCCGCCACGCCGACACCCACGCTGCGGTTGCTCGACGCGAAGGCCGTTACGGCATTGGCGCAGGCCGAAGAGGGATCGGCTGAGGCAGCGACGCAACTGGCCCATGCTGGGTCCTTGGCCCGCGATCGCGTGGCCGAATGGATTGCCGGCAAGGCGGAAATGCCGCCGCCGCTTGCGATCGCAACATCCGGCAATGTTTCCGGCGAGATCGCGCGTTATTCCTTTGATGAGCGAGAGGCCGACGGCACGTTTGCCAGCCTGCTGGATCCGGATCACCCCGCCACATCGCCTACCGAAAACACACTTGTTGAAAACACGATCGACGGCAGAACTGGCAAGGCCATTCAGCTCACCGGTGACCATCCGGTGCAAACGCCCGTGGGCAATTTTGTTCGCAGCCATCCGTTTGCGGTATCGCTCTGGCTGCATGCTCCGGATCGGGCCGATCGGGCCGTTGTGTTTCATCGCTCGCAAGCTTGGACCGACGCTGCTAGTCGCGGCTACGAACTCTTGATCGATGGTGGGCATTTGAAGTGGTCGCTGATTCATTTTTGGCCCGGCGATGCTGCTTCGGTGCGAGTTGCCGAACAACTACCTGTCGGCAAGTGGGTGCATGTGGCGGTGTCCAGTGATGGTTCAAGCAAGGCATCTGGCCTGAAGATTTTTGTGAACGGCCATGTGGCAGCAACAGATGTGGTGCGAGATAGTCTGACTCGCGAGATCACAGGCGGCGGGGGTGACCACATTCGGATTGGCGAGCGGATGCGAGACCATGGATTCAAGGGTGGCCTTGTCGATGACTTCCGCGTGTTCGACCGTGCGATCTCTGCTCTTGAGATTCGCGAGCTTGCCAAGCAGGGCACCATCGAAGCAGCCATAGCCGATGCAGAAGATGCCGAAATGCTGGGAGATTTTTTTGCATCGGCTTTCGACGAGTCTGCCGCCAAGCAGCGAAAGTTACTCGAAGCTGCGAGGCTGTCGCACGACGCTCTGGCTGAGCAGTCGCAAGAGATCATGGTGATGCGGGAATTGCCCGAGCCAAGGATGGCATACCTTTTAGATCGCGGTGAATACAGCATGCGAGGCGAGAGCGTCGAGCCCAACACGCCTGCGGCACTACCGCCTTTTCCGGTCGACCAGCCTCGCAATCGTCTTGGTCTAGCAAGGTGGCTCACCCACCCCGATCACCCGCTCTTGTCGCGAGTGACAGTGAATCGCGTGTGGCAGTCGCTGTTTGGACTTGGGCTTGTGCAATCGCCTGAGGACTTGGGAAGTCAGTCGATGCGGCCTGAGTATCCTGAACTGCTTGACTGGCTGGCAGGAAACTTTTCGCACGCTGGCGACCAAGGTGGCTGGGGCTGGGACATGAAGCGGTTGATCAAAACCATCATGCTCTCGCAGACCTACCGGCAGCGAAGCATCGCAGAGGAGCGAGTGATGGCCGACGATCCGCTCAACGCGTGGCTGGCCAGAGGGCCACGCTATCGGCTCCCGGCTGAGATGATCCGTGACGGAGCGTTGGCCGCCTGTGGGCTGTTGGTCGAAAAAATGGGTGGACCGCCGGTCAACACGTACGACATTCCTGAATCGTTTAAGCCAGAGCCGGCTGGCACGGGAGAATCGCTCTACCGTCGCAGCCTCTATACGTTTTGGCGGCGCACGGGGCCAGCCCCTGTGCTGGAGAGCTTTGATGTTCCCAAACGCGTCGTCTGCGTGGCCAAGCGAGATGCGACCAACACACCACTGCACGCCTTTGTGCTTATGAACGGTCCGCAGTTTGTGGAGGCCTCGCGAGTGCTAGCCGAAAAACTCTTGATCGAATTTTCCGGTCAGGCCGATGGGATGCTCGAGCGGGCGTTTGAACTGCTGGCCAGTCGTCAGCCGGACGATGAGGAGCGAGAGATTCTGCTAAGAATGTATGCTGAGCAATTGGCCTGGTATCAGACGCATCCAGAGGACGCTACCAAACTGGTTGCAATCGGTGGCACGCCAGCACATCAGAACCCATCGGCCGTAGATCAAGCGGCCTTGGCCGGAGTGGTAAACGCCCTGATGAACTACGACGGATGCGTGGTGAAACGATGACACCACTCCACACCGCAGACAGCCAGCGACCCAAGTCGCCTGCCTTGCCTGGTTTTGGTGGCTGCCACCGTTTATTGGGGAGGCGGGAGTGGCTCAGTTCGTTTGGGATGGGGCTTGGCGGCTTTGCGCTGGCGGAGATGCTCGGTCGCGGGGGTGACGCTTTAGGAGCCGACTCGGGAGTGCTCGGCGGAGTCCATTTTCCCCCGAAGGCCAAGCGGGTTATTTTTCTCTTTCAGTCCGGTGGTCCTTCGCAGTTGGACCTCTACGACCACAAGCCGCTGTTGATTAAAAAAAACGGACAGCAGTTGCCCGAGAGTGTGCGGAGCGGGCAGCGTCTCACCGGCATGTCGGGTAACCAGAGCTCGATACCGCTGGTGGGATCGCCCTTCGGTTTTTCGCAGCATGGCCAGAGCGGTGCATGGATGAGCGATCTGTTGCCCCATACTGCAAAAATTGCCGACCAGCTTTGCTTCGTGCGATCGATGTTCACCGAGTCAATCAATCACGGCCCGGGCGTCACGTTTATGCAGAGCGGCTCGCAGATTCCGGGACGGCCCAGCATCGGTGCCTGGCTCGACTATGGGCTGGGCACCGACAACCAGGATCTGCCCTCGTTTGTCGTGCTCGTCACAAAGAACAAGGGCGGTCAGCCGCTTATGTCGCACCTCTGGGGAGCGGGCTTTCTGCCATCGCGGCATCAGGCAGTACGATTTCGTTCCGGGGGCGATCCGGTGCTCTATGTGAATAACCCTGCCGGCGTGTCGGTGGAGAACCGTCGCCAGGTGCTCGACGGGCTCAGGCAATTGCACGAGCACCAGTTTGCAGGCACACCCGATGCCGAGATCACAGCCAGAATTGCCAACTACGAACTGGCGTTTCGGATGCAGTCGAGCGTGCCAGAGGTGGTCGACTTGTCTGACGAACCAGCGCACGTGCTGGATGCCTACGGGCCCGATGCCCGCGACCCGGGCACCTTTGCAGCCAACTGCGTGCTCGCCCGGCGTCTGGCCGAACGCGGCGTGCGTTTTATCCAGCTCTACCATCAAGATTGGGACCATCACGGTGGGCTGCCCAATGGGATCAAGCGAGAGTGTCAGCAGACCGACCAGCCCGCCGCGGCCTTGGTAGAAGATCTGCGAGCCCGTGGCATGTTGGACGACACGCTTGTGGTGTGGGGGGGCGAATTTGGCCGTACGAACTACTGCCAAGGGCATCTTACGCCGGGCTCGTTTGGCCGCGATCATCACCCGCGCTGCTTCACGATCTGGATGGCTGGCGGCGGCACAAAACCAGGCACAACATACGGAGAGACGTGCGAATACGGCTACAATATTGTGAAGGACGGCGTGCATGTGCACGATTTTCACGCCACTCTGCTGTATCTTTTGGGGATCGACCACGAACGGCTCACGTATAAGTTTCAGGGGCGTCGCTACCGCCTCACTGATGTTCATGGCAAGGTCGTCAACGGCATCCTGGCGTAGCGAAACGCCGCAGGGTTTGGGCAGGCGTTGCGATCGGCACATTCGGAAAACCCCCGAGGCAGGCGGCGATACTTCGCCGCCGCCGCGCGCCATTCTGCCCTGTAGAGTTGCGATGGAACACCGTCTTTAGGGTGCAACCTAGGCGGTGTATCGGCACTCCGAGC
>CAIRDU010000394.1 GCA_903877395.1 uncultured Planctomycetaceae bacterium | reverse complement strand
TGAGTTACGCCGAACTGCGCGACAACCTAGAGTGCGGCTTGCTGGCCTCGATATCCACCATCAACCTCCGCCGTTCGCGCGAATTCCACGCGGCCCGCGGCGAAAAATTGCGCGCGCTGTGCGCTGAGCTCATCGAGATTCGCGCGGGTATGAAGGCAATCGTGGGAGACGCCGCCCACATGGACGGCGCATTTGACAAGCTGTACGTCAAATTGCACGCCCCTGCTTTTCCCTTGCGCCTACTGCCCCCTTACGCGTCGACCACTGATCCGATGTTCGAACGCTTCCGGGACGGAATCCCCACCGCCTGGCGCGCATAAACCTGCGCCGAACAAATCTGCTGCTCGCGGTCGCAACGAACCCCTCTCCCAGACCAATCCAATTTCCGATCAGTTGGCGTGGGCGTGGCCTGTGAGCTGGTCTGGCCCGGTGCGCCAAAGGTGAAGGATGCGATCATGATGGCTTTTTTAATCGAAAAACTCAAAAACAACTGAATCTCATGCAGCCTTCCCTTGTTTTGCAAAAAATCGCCCGAGGCGAAACGGTCATCACGGCCAAGGCCGGCTACACGGATCCCGAGTTGGTCGAACTCATCGCGTCGGCGGGCTTTGACGCAGTGTGGATTTGTCTGGAGCACAAACGCATGGACCCGTCCATGGTGTATGCTTTAATCCAAGCCTGTCGGCTGGGTGGCGCGGATGCGCTCATTCGCGTGAAGCCATCGAACTACACGGAGGTACTGCAGCTCATCGAAGCGGGAGCGCGTGGCATCCTGCTGCCACGCGTGGTGCATCCTGATGAAGTGCGGGCGGTGGTGGCGGCGATGAAGTTTCCCCCGCTGGGGCGCCGTGGCTACGATGGGATTCATGCGGAAGCGGATTTTGGGCGCCTCCCGGCGGCGGAGTATCTGGCGACGGCGAACAGGCAAAACTTTCTCGTCGTGCAAATCGAGGAACCGGAGGTGGTGCAGCACATCGAGGAGATCGCAGCGATGCCAGGCGTGGACATTCTTTTCGTAGGTCCGAGCGACTTGACGCTTGGCTTGGGCAAGTTCGGCCAACTCGATGACCCGGAGGTGCGAGCTATCTTAAAAAGGGTGGTCGCGGCCTGCCAGCACCATGGCAAGGTCGCGGCGATCCCCTGTGCACCCGAGCAGGTGCAAGGATATCACGAAATGGGATTCCGCTTCTTCAATGTGATCAGTGATTATCGTTGTGTCTTCCACGGCCTGAAGGCGGCCCGGGCGGCGGTGGTATTGAAGACCTGAACGGGAACGGCACCCGTGGTTTCCGCTCCCGTAATCCCTGACACCGCCCCACGCTCCACGGCATGGCTGGTCGTCGGCCTGCTGTGGGTGGCGGCAGCGCTGAACTATCTGGACCGCATCATGGTCACCACGATGCGGGACTCGCTGACCGACGCGATCCCGATGACCGACGCGCAGTTCGGCCTCCTCACTTCGGTGTTTCTGTGGGTCTATGGCTTGCTCAGCCCGTTCGCCGGTTTTCTGGCGGACCGGTTCAGCCGCAGCCGACTGATCATCGTGAGCCTGTTCCTGTGGTCGCTGCTGACGTGGCTCACCGGCCAGGCGCAAAATTTTGAACAATTGATCATCGTGCGCGCCTTGATGGGCGCCAGTGAGGCCGCGTTTCTGCCGGCGGCTTTGGCCCTGATCGCCGATTATCATCGGGGTCCCACCCGCTCACTGGCCACGGGAACCCTTATGACCGGCATCAGCGTAGGCTCGGCGCTCGGTGGCATCGGTGGTTTGATGGCCGAGCGGCACGGCTGGAAATTCGCGCTCTGCAGCTTCGAAAACCCGCCCGATCACCACATCGCGAATC